>JAIRRG010000172.1 GCA_031256095.1 Desulfobulbaceae bacterium | reverse complement strand
TCGCTAAAAAGCTACTGAACATTATGTACGCAATCATTGTCCGTCAGGAAACCTTCGATCAGGCCAAAGCTTTTCAAATCGCCTATTGACTGTTCCCTTTAACGGGCATTGCGAGGAACGAAGTGACGAAGCAATCCAGTAATATATTGATATTACGAATTTTCTGGATTGCTTCGCTGCGCTCGCAATGACGGCGGACATAATTTTTAGAGGTTCTCTTAATATGATGGCGTCCCCTAGCCTCAACCCCTCTGCTGTTTGGCAATCTGAGAAAAAATCAGGCCATTCTCCCCGGTATCGACGCGGATGCTGTCGCCAGCGGCGAATTTGCCTTCCAGTATCTCCATGGCCAGCGGGTTTTCCAGATACTGCTGGATGGCTCGTTTCAAAGGTCTGGCGCCAAAAGCCGGATCATAGCCATTTTCCAGCAGAAACTCCTTGGCGCTCTCGCCAACTTCCAGGGCGACGCCATTTTCGAGCAAACGCTGGCACAGGCGGTCAAGCTGGATGGCGACTATCGCCAGCATATTCTCTTTAGTCAGGCCATGGAAGAGGATAGTCTCGTCGATGCGGTTCAAAAACTCCGGCTTGAAGTGGGCGCGCAAGAGCGCATCGGCCTCGGCGCGAATGGCCTTTTCATCGACCCTCTCTTCGGTCATGCGCATGATCAGTTGGCTGCCGAGGTTCGAGGTCATGATCAGGATAGTATTTTTGAAATCGACCGTCCGTCCCTTGCCGTCGGTCATGCGTCCGTCATCAAGTACCTGGAGTAAGACGTTGAAGACATCCGGGTGCGCTTTTTCAATCTCGTCAAGCAAAACAACGGCGTAGGGGCGGCGGCGCACCGCCTCGGTCAGATAGCCGCCCTCATCATAACCAACATAACCCGGAGGGGCGCCAATCAGCCGGGCCACCGAATGTTTCTCCATGAACTCCGACATGTCAATGCGCACCATCGCCTGTTCGGAATCGAAGAGAAATTCGGCCAAGGTGCGGGAAAGCTCAGTCTTGCCGACGCCAGTCGGGCCAAGGAAGAGAAACGATCCCAAAGGCCGCTTCGGATCCTGCAGGCCGGCCCGCGCCCGGCGCACGGCGCCCGCCACCGCCCGCACCGCGTCGTCCTGACCAATAACTTTTTTTGCGAGGATTTCCTCGGCCTGCACCAGCTTGGCCTTCTCGCTTTCAAGGAGCTTGTCGACGGGGATGCCCGTCCATTTGGCGACGACGGCGGCCACATCCTCAGCCCCAACCTCTTCTTTGAGCATCTGATGGCCAGACTGCACCCGCTGCAAATGTTCGTTGGCAACGCTCAGATCGTTTTGCAGCCTGACCAGTTGGCCATAACGGATTTCCGCCACCTTGCTCAAGTCGCCGCGCCGCTCGGCCAGTTGCTCCTGATTGTGGGCCTCGTCGATGGCGGCCTTGATGTCGCGAATCCGCTGGATGGTGTCGCGCTCAAGCTGCCACTGGCCGCGCATCGCTTTCAAGTCTTCTTCAAGGTCGGCCAGACGTTTGCCGACCTCGCCGAGCCGCTCGACCGACGCCTTGTCCTCTTCCTTCTTCAGGGCCTCGCGCTCGATCTCAAGCTTGATTTTTTGCCGCTCCAGCTCGTCAATTTCCGATGGCATACTGTCAATTTCTATACGCAGACGCGAGGCGGCCTCGTCGATCAAATCGATGGCCTTGTCTGGCAGGAAGCGGTCGGTGATGTAGCGGTTCGACAGCATCACCGCCGCCACCGTCGCCGCGTCCTGGATGCGGACGCCGTGGTGCAGCTCGTACTTTTCTTTGATGCCGCGCAAAATGGCGATGGTGTCCTCGACGCTCGGCTCCTGCACATGCACCGGCTGAAAACGGCGCTCCAGGGCGCTATCTTTTTCAATATATTTACGGTACTCGTCGAGGGTCGTGGCGCCGACGCAGTGCAGCTCGCCACGGGCCAGGGCCGGTTTCAGCATATTCGAGGCGTCCATCGAACCTTCGGCGGCGCCAGCGCCAACCAGGGTATGGATTTCATCGATGAAGAGGATGATTTCCCCGGCCCGTTTTTCCACCTCTTTCAAAACCGCCTTCAGACGGTCTTCAAACTCGCCGCGATACTTGGCCCCGGCGACCAAAGCGCCGAGGTCAAGGGTCACCACCTGTTTGTTGCGCAAAGTCGCCGGGATGTCGCCGCTGACAATGCGCTGGGCCAGTCCCTCGACGATCGCCGTCTTGCCGACACCCGGCTCGCCGATGAGAATCGGGTTGTTTTTTGTCCGCCGCGACAGCACCTGGATAACGCGGCGGATTTCCTCATCGCGGCCAACCACCGGGTCAAGCTTGCCCTGGCGGGCAACATCGGTCAGATTACGGCCATACTTTTCCAGAGCCTGGTATTTTTCCTCTGGGTACTGATCGGTGACGCGGTGGTCGCCGCGAATGGATTGCAGGGCGGCGAGAAATTTCTTGTCGTCGATGCCGCGCCGGTTCAAGGCGGTGGCCGCCACATCCTTGCCGTTTTGCAAAATGGCAAGAAGCAGGTGCTCCTGACTGACATATTCGTCCTGCATCTGTCGTGCCACGGCAAAGGCCTGATCGAGGGCCTTGCGGAAAGCTTCGGCAGCGTAAGCCTGACCGGCGCCGCCACCGGAAACTTTCGGGATGTTGTCGATGAGCTGATTGATGTCGGCAAGGATACGGGCCGGCTCAACCTCCATCTTCTTCAAAACCGGGACGATGACGCCATCTGTTTGTTCAAGCAGCGCCTTGAGCAAATGCGCGGTGTGGATTTCCTGCTGCGAGTTGTTTTGAGCAAGCTGCTGGGCCGCCTGGATCGCTTCCTGCGATTTCAGCGTGAATTTATCGAATTGCATATTCTCTCCTCCGAAACCTGTTTGCCGCGCCGCAGCCAAAATATCCGGCTCCGGCGAAGGGGAATAAACGGTAGCACGGTTGAACGCACGGAGAAGGTAAGGAAGGGGGCCAAAGGTGTCAACGCAAGGCGGCCAGAGGCGTCAGCGCGGCGTGTCAAAATTTGACTATCGCGGGCAAAAAAAATCGCGTTCCGGTCTGGCCGGAACGCGATGAAATGGCGCGAAAGCTTCCGCCAAGACTTCGGTCAATCGCCGCCGCAACCGCCGGAGCTGCACGAACCGGAACTGCATCCGCCGCCGCCGAGCGGATTGGCTGAAGAAACCGAGAAGCCGGAGCGCATCCCGGCATCGATGAAATCAACGGTGATCGCGCCGCAGGTGCTCAACAGCTCGGTATCGACAAGAAATTGCAAAGAATTGTTCTCAAAAACCTGATCGCTCGCTTTTGGCTCATCCAGAGCCAATCCCAAAGAGGGCCCGGCTCAGCCACCCTGCATCAGCGCCACGCGCAGCGCCGACTGGATGCTGTTCTGGGCCATATACTCTTTCAA
>JAIRRG010000137.1 GCA_031256095.1 Desulfobulbaceae bacterium | reverse complement strand
TAATTTGCGGCCTGAAATTGAATGATTCTCGTAAATTGTTCCTTGTCCAAAGCCGCGCCTCCCACCAAAGCACCGTCAATGTCCGGCTGGGACATCAACTCGTCAATATTCGACGGCTTAACCGAGCCACCATACACGATACAGGTATCAGCGGCAAGAGATTTATCATACATCGTCGCCAACAGGCCGCGCAGATAGGCGTGTACCTCCTGCGCCTGCTCCTGGGTCGCGGTTTTGCCGGTGCCAATGGCCCAAACCGGCTCGTAGGCGATAACGAGCCGCCGGGCCTCATCGGCGGTCCGTTCCTGGAAACCTTCGTCCATCTGTTTTTTCAGCCAGGCCTTGGTCTCCGGCCAGCCCTTTTCACGGGTGGCCAGGCTCTCGCCGACGCAAAGCAGCACCATCAGCCCGGCTTGCAAGGCGGCGCGCACTCTGGGATTAACACGGCTGTCCGGCTCGCCGATGACGCCATCCTGCCGCCGTTCCGAATGACCGATGATGACCGCCGTCGCCCCGACGTCTTTCAACATAAAGGGCGCGATCTCACCGGTGTAAGCGCCCTTTTCCGCCCACGACACCGTCTGCCCAGCCAGGAGAATGCCGCTGCCCTGCAGTGCCTTGGCCACTTCGCTGAGCGCCGTAAACGGCGGCGCAAGCAGCACTTGTCTGTCATGAAAGCTCTTGGCGGCGCTCACGGCCGCTGCCGCCAGTTGCCGCGCCGCAGCCAGAGTGCAATTCATTTTCCAGTTGCCAGCAATCAGCGGTATGCGCATGATTCGCCTCCCCTCTTAATCAAGTGCGGTCAGGCCCGGCAAGGTTTTGCCTTCCATCAGTTCGAGAAAAGCGCCGCCGCCGGTGGACATGTAAGAAATGTTTTTCTCCTCGCCGGCCTTTTTCACCGCCGCGTTCGAGTCGCCGCCTCCCGTAATCGACAAAGCGTGTGAGGCGGCCACGGCCTGACACAGGGCCATGGTGCCGCGGGCAAAGGCATCCATTTCAAAGGCCCCCATCGGCCCGTTCCAGACGATGGTCTTGGCATCCTGCAAGGCTTCTTTGAACAGCAGGACGCTGGCCGGGCCAATATCGAGGGCCATCCAATCTTTTGGCATATCTTTTGTCGTCACGATTTTTGTTACCGCATCCGGCGCGAAGGCGCTGGCGGCGACAAAATCGACGGGCAAAAACACCGCCACGCCCTTGGCGGCGGCCTTGGCCAGGAGGTCGCGGGCGGCGTCACGCAAGTCATCTTCGACCTTTGAGGCGCCGACCTCGACACCTGCACTTTTCAAAAAGGTGTTAGCCATGGCGCCGCCGATGATCATGCGGTCAACCTTTTCTAGCATATTCTGTAAGGCGCCAAGTTTCGAAGACACTTTGGCGCCGCCAAGCAGGGCGACCAGTGGCCGCGCCGGATTGGTCATCGACTGGTTGAAATAGTCGATCTCTTTTTGCAGCAAAAAGCCCGGCACCCTTTCGGCGGTCAGGGCGGCGACGCCGACCACCGATGCATGGGCCCGGTGCGAGGCGGCAAAGGCGTCGTTGACATAAATATCGCAGAGTTTGGCCAACTGGGCGGAAAAGGCCGGGTCATTATCGGTTTCTTCTTTGTGAAAGCGCAGGTTTTCCAGCAGCAAAATGGCGCCGTCGGTCAAAGCGGCAACCTTGGCTTCCACCTCGGCGCCGACACAATCACTGACGAAGGCAACCGGTTTGCTGAGAAGTTTCGCCAAATAATCGGCGACCAGCTTCAGGCTGAGTTTTTCCAGCCGCTGACCCTTCGGCCTGCCCATGTGCGAGCAGAGAATGACCTTCCCGCCTTGGGCAACGATATAGTCGATGGTCGGGATGGCGGCGACAATACGGTTGTCGTCGGTAATCGCCCCGGCATCATCCATCGGCACGTTAAAGTCAACCCGCACCAGCACCCGTTTGCCCTTCAGGGCGATGTCACGCAGATTTTTCATAAATCCCCCGCAAAGATTTTTCCAAAACCAGGGCGTCGTCCGCTGGTTGGCGATAATAGCCTTGCCGCCGGCCAATTTCGATAAAACCAGCGCCGGCATACAATGCTCGCGCCGCTTGGTTATGCTCGCGCACCTCAAGAAAAAACCGCCGCGCTCCCGCCCGGGCGGCGCCAGCGACGGCATCAGCCAAAAGCGCCCGGCCAATACCCTGGCGGCGGCGAGCCAAGGGCACCGCGATCTTCAGCAGCTCGGCCTCGTCGGCGGCCAGGAGCAGACAACTCCAGCCGACAAGTTCACCATCAGCGGCGCGGCACAGGCGGGCGCGATATTGTTTTTGCTCGGGCAAGGCCGCGATCTGCGCCGCCGTCCATGGCGAGAGCGATTCATTTTCCAGGGCCGCCACCGCCGCCGCATCCGCTGTGACCATGTCATGGAAATACAGCGCCGTCACACCAAATCACATCACAGCATCTGTTCGGCGACGCGCTCGGTCAAATCGCCGAGCATGTGGGTGTAACTGCCCAACTCGTTATCATACCAGCCGTAGATCACCGTTTGGGTGACTGGCACATCAAGGGTGTCGCGGCCCATTGCCGTCCTCGCCGCCGCGGGTAAATTGACCTTGACCGTGGCGGTGCGGGTGTGGGTTTCGGTGCTTTCGATCACTGTCGCCGCCCGCGGATAGCCGACAATATCGGTTGATACGTTCTGGGTTTCGCTGCAGAGAAGATAAGGACTCGTTGCCGAAAAATTCTTATAAATATCAATAATATCGGCGCGTTTGATCGGTTTCTCCAGGTCGTCCTGAAGGTTGACCACCAAAATGATCAACGAGCCGCTCGAGGTTGGAATCCTGACCGATTCAGCAATAAAGCCGATCGACTTCATCTCCGGAATCACCAGGGCCAGCGCCTTGGCGGCTCCCGTGGTGGTCAGGATGATATTGTTCATGATTGAGCGGTTCTTGCGCAAATCGGTGACTCCGGTTTTGGGCAGGCGGTCGAGCACTTGCTGACTGCCGGTTGCCGCGTGCACCGTCACCATGGATGCGCTCAAAATCTTGTCGGCGCCGATGCGGTCCATCAGCGGCTTGATCATGTAAGAAAGGCAGGTGGTGGTACAGGAAGCCGCCGAAATCATGGCATGTTTGGCCGGATCGTACATCTCGTCGTTAATGCCCATGACGCAGGTGATGGCGTCAACCGGCATGTCCAATCCCTTCGATTTGATCTTGAACGGCGCCGACAGCAGTACCTTCTCCGCGCCTGCCGCCAAGTGACCGCGCAAGGCGCCCTTGGCCGCCCCGGCGTCGGTGGTTGGGTCGGTGAAGGCGCCCGTTGAATCGACGACGAGAAGCACACCGTTTTCTCGCCAGGCTACATCTTTGGGTTCGCGGCTCTGGCGCAGGATTTTCACGGGCACGCCATCAACTAGCATGGTGCCGGTGTCGTTATTGAGATTTTCAATGACCCGGCCACCCTTATAACCATACAAATAATTGCCGAGATGACCGTAGGTCGAATCACGCTCAATGCAAGCCGCCAGGTCTTCCAGGCCCCCGCCAATTTCCCTGCCAACATTTATGACCAGTTCAGAAAAATATTTACTGGATACATGACGCCACACGGAAAGCTTACCTATCCGACCCATGCCGTTGATGCCCAATTTCATGGCGATGACGCTCCTTCTTCTATAGAATAGCTGTTATGCTCGGCGGAGCCGCATGTCGGCGGCTATCCGCCTGGTGATTGTCCAACCGCCGCCCATAAGACGGGGGAATGATTATAACGTTTTCATAACATTTTTTCCAATAATAGAATTTCTAAATTAAAAACATGAATAATTTTCTATGTCATTGCCTGCAAAACGAAGCAATTCATATTATAGTAACTATTGAAAAAAATTGATCACTTTGTCACGATGTTTCTCAGAACTGCAGAGGATATTATATAATTTTCGATTTATAAATCAAATAAAAGGGATGAAGCGCGGGGATGCGGTTCGATCAGGGAGATATATCCATCGTTACTTTGCTACGCCGTTACAAGCGTTTCCTCGTCGATGTCATTGATGAAAATGGCCAGATGCTCACCGTCCATTGCCCGAACACCGGCTCGATGCTCGGCTGCCGTGAGCCTGGTAGCCAGGCGGCAATTTCCCGGTCAAACAACCCGGCACGGAAATACCCCCACACTTTGGAAATGGTGCGGGAGAACAATGCCTGGGTTGGAGTGAACACAGCGCGGGCCAACCATCTGGTGGTCGAGGCGCTGGCGGCTGGCGTTATTGACGGTTTCGACGCCTCCTGGCAAATTCAACGAGAAGTGGCCGTTACCGATGGCAGTCGCCTGGATTTTCGTCTGCGACGCGGCGGCGAAGAAGTCTATCTGGAAGTGAAGAACTGCTCGCTAGCCGTGGCTGGGCGCGCTTTTTTCCCGGACGCGGTCACCGAGCGCGGGCGGCGGCACCTGACTACTCTAATCAGTCTGAAAAAAGCTGGGCACGGCGCGGTCATCTTTTTCCTCGTCCAGAGTGAGGACGCCCATGAGTTCGCTCCCGCCGATCACATCGACCCCAACTATGGCCAAGCCCTGCGGCAAGCGGCGGAAAACGGTGTTACTGTCATGGCCTATGGCTGCGCCGTGTCGCCGCAAGGCATCGAGATAATCCGCGCCCTGCCCTGCATCCTTTGATCGCCCACAACGATATGGCAAAAAAAGAAACCCCGAAGGCCGTGGTGCTGTTGAGCGGCGGCCTTGATTCAGCGACGACGCTGGCCATGGCTGGTGTCGCCCATGACTGCTACGCCCTCAGCTTTGATTACGGCCAGCGGCAGAAAATCGAGCTGGAGCACGCCAAAAAGATCGCCAAGGTGATGGGCGCCAAAGAGCATCTAATTTTGCGGCTGGATTTGGCCATGATCGGCGGCTCGGCCCTGACCAGCGATACGCCGGTACCCAAGGATGGCCTGACTGACGACATCCCCGTCACCTATGTCCCGGCCCGCAACATTATCCTTTTGGCCCAAGCCCTGGCCTGGGCCGAAGTGATGAGCGCGGCCAAGATATTCATCGGCGTCAACGCCATCGACTACTCCGGCTATCCCGACTGCCGCCCGCCCTTTTTGCGGGCCTTTGAAAGAATGGCCAATCTCGGCACCAAGGCTGGCGTCGAGGGCAGGAAAATCCGCATTGTCGCGCCGCTCATCAACATGAGCAAGGCGGAAATCATCACCGTCGGGACAAGGCTGGGCGTCGATTACAGCCTGACGCATTCTTGTTATGATCCGCTCGGAGATTTGGCCTGTGGCCGCTGCGACGCCTGCCGCCTGCGCCTGAAAGGATTTGCCGAAGCCGGGCTAAAAGACCCGATCCCCTATCAGAGAAAAGGCCCTCGCTGATGCGCGATGTGCTCGTTGGCCCAGCTATTTATGACAATCGCGGCGACCGGCGCTTGCGCCGACAGGTGGGTTTCGCCGTTGGCTTAATTCGATTTATAAATCAAAACTTATAGAGTAGCCCTGTCGTTGCGAGGAACGAAGTAAGCCTGCCGCGAGCGAAGCGTGGCGGAAGCAATCCATTTTTTTCAATTTTCCCCACAATATGGATTGTTTCGCCTCGCTCCAATGACGCAGAAAATTATTCGAGTTTTAATTGAGGAATGGCTCAACTCACTCTCGGCAGGCTAAAAGTACGGTTTTAATTCCTCGGCAATGACCTCTGGCAGGATAATAGTCCACGGGTCGTCATGCATTATTTGCATATGACAAAAATCACTGCCCACCAGCGGAAATAGAGTAAATCTGCCGACAATTCTGGCATGGACGGCAAAGCCCCTATTCTCGGTATTGGCAAAATACAAACCGGCATTAAACGAGGAAATGTTGCTCTGATTATAGTAGCCAATTACCTTGCATAGGCCCACGGCCAGATCATTGAGGTCATCGTCGCTCACATCAAAGATGCTCCGCTTGTCCGGCAGTACACCGATTACATCGCCGATATGGCGTGGCGCGAAAGCGCACAGCCAGTGTACTGGCCCGGTCTGGCCGAGATAGCGCTCGCCGTTTTTGAGCTCACTATTTACGAGATCAAGCCAAAAGTTATTTTTCGATGCGGCAAAATAGTCATCTGAGGCGGCAATGAGTTCTTTATCGTAATTGGAGGGTTCTTTACCGGCCAATATTTGCAGATGAGGATGAATAATCGACCCCCCGGAATAAGGCATATAATTCCAGTTCATGGACACATAACGGGACCCATCTGGATCAATGGCCGTAACCCTTTGCAAATAATCGAGACCAGCCCGAAAACTGCTCACGATCAATTTCGCATCAATTTCCTCAATCGGGATGTAATGCCGGGACGACATTACCACCAGTGAAGCGTACTTATCATAAGGATTTAAATTAGGAACTACGGTAACGTCGCCTATTTTGATCCGCCCTTCGGGAGCAATATCGGCGGGGAACTTAGGGGTTACTTTTTCCAGCACTTCCGGGCAAAACGGGCAAAATCTTTGTTTAGATTGTTCAACAAAAGGCGTCCAGTCATGCTTGGGCAAGGCAAATTTGCGAAAAGGGAAAACCCGCGAGATGCGCCCGGTTAACGGATCGTATCGTATTTCGCTCTCCACCGTTTTAAGGGCAAAGTCGCTTGCTGGATCTAAATAGGTGGATTGATTAACTCTTTTAACAAATTGGATAGACATTGTTAAGCCCTCTTGTGATTCT
>JAIRRG010000117.1 GCA_031256095.1 Desulfobulbaceae bacterium | reverse complement strand
AAACTGTCGATGCGGTGGCTTAACTCGCCGTTGTGGTCGTAGGTGAACTCCTTTTTAATATCAGGGACTACCTCGTCAATGCCGGGCAAAATATCGCCAATATTCAGGCGCAAAGCGCTGCGGCGCTGACTCAGCCGCGACAGCGGATCCCAGGACGAACGCGCCTGCCTTTTGCCCTGGCCGCGCAGGGTCTCGCGGTGCAACTGGTCGCGCTCAATGGCGGAAATAACCGTTTCCAGGTCGCCTTCCCGTTCCGCCGTCGCCACCTGACCGAGAAATCCCGTGCCGCAGAAGCTGAAACTGAGAACCCGCCCATCGGGCAAAATAGTTTGTACGCGGTTGCCAAGCGGATCGTAGCTGTGCTTCAGGGAGCGGCTTTTGCCATTTGCCGTCGTTTTCTCTTCAATCAGATTGCCAAGGGCGTCGTAGGCAAAGGCAATGTCATCGATGGCCGCGCCATCAAGGCCAGCACGGCTGATCCTGGTTACCCAGCCCAGCGGGTCATAGGAGTAATCAGTGCGCGTCTCCGCCGTCGTCTTGCGGATAAGACGCCCCAAAACGTCCCGCGTCAAGACCGTCCGTATCTCGCCTTCCCGATCAGCCGCCTGGCGGGTCAGCACCGGCAGGCCGTTGGCGTCAAGGCTCCATTCCGTGCGCAGGCCATCAAGGCCGGCCTGGGCAACCCGCCTATCGAGCGCGTCGTGCCGAAACACATACTCCTCGCCGTTTTCATTGCCCAAGGTGTACAAGTTGCCGGCGTCGTCGTAGCTGTAGCTCCGCCCTTGGCCGATGGCGTTGGTAACCTGGCTGAGCTGGCCGCGCTGGTTGTAGGCATAGCGTGAGGTGTGGCCGAGGGCGTCGGTGAACGCCGCCATCTGGCCCGCCGCGTCCCACTCGATGCCCCGCTGGCCGCCGTCAGGCGTGGTCAGGGTCGTCACCCGGCCCAAGGCATCGTTGACGTAGCGGCTGGCCTGACCTTCGGCGTCCGTGACCACGGCCAGATGGCCAAAAGCGTCATAAGCATAGACCGTCTCGCCGCCGGAACAGTCGATATGGCGGGCAAGCCGCCCCTCTTCATTCCAGACCAGGCGGATAATGTTGTCCAGCGGATCGGTAATGGCGCACACCTGGCCGTAGCCGTCAAGACCGTATTCGGTGACGCCGCCGGCGGCATCGGTGACGCGGATCAGGTTGCCCAGTTTGTCGTAGTCATAGCGGCTTTCCTGGCCGGCCGCGTTCGATTCCACCAGCGGCTGCATGAGCAGGTGATCCCAGGCGGTCGTGGCAACGCCGCCCAGCGGGTCGATCACCTTGGTCAGCAAACCCTCTTCGTCATACTCGTAGGCCCAGGCGGCGCCATTGGGCTTAACCAAAGACACCGGCTGTTTATCGGCGTTCCAGCCCAGCCGCGTCACTTGGCCCAGGGCGTCGGTGTGCGACAGCGGGTTGAAATCGCCGTCCCAAGTCCATTCTTCCTCTCGCCCAAGATCATCCTCCACCCGCGTGATGCCCTTTTCAATATCATAACTGGCCGCCCAGAAACGGCCGTCGCTGTGCCGCGTGTGGACAACGCGCGGATGGTCGAACATCGCCCATTGATAATGACAGGTCAGGCCCGAAGGCAGCGTCTGCGACGCCATCAAATCTTTGCCGGGACCATCGTCATGGTAGCTGAAACGGCGGGTTGTATGGCTCAGGGCGTTGGTCACCGTCGCCAGGCGGCCGGAGGCGTCATAGGAATAGCTGACCAATGTCCGCCAGGCCGCCGTCGCCTCATGGCCCGGAGAACTGGTTTCGATGGCGGCGACGCGGCCCTCATGCTTGGCGTCGGCAACAAAACGCAGCGGATGGCCGCAACTGTCCGCCATGCGCTCCAGCATTCCCGCCTCGGAAAAATACAGGCTCAGCCAGTTGCCGTTGCGGTCTTCGAGACGCTCCAGGTTCAGCGTATGCGCTCCCGCCGAAAGCGGCTTGCCAAAATCCCGGTACAGCCCGTCCGCGCCTTCAACGATGAAATCCCCGGCCGGCGTATAGGCCAGACGGCACAGATAGCTGGCGTTCCAGGCGCTTTCGCCGGGGCGCAAAGCCGGGAAAAATACCTCGCGGCCCCGCTCGTCAATATAAACTGATGGATGTTCCCCTTCCTGATGCAGCCGCAACTGAACGCCGTAGGCCGTGCTCCAGCCCGGCCCAAACAGGCCGTCATCACGCTTATCCAGGCTGTTATAGGTTCGTTTCCAGACTATCGCCAGACGCGCGGCAATGCTGAAATCGGTATCGTCGGCGCCGTCAAGAAACTTGCCGCCGGTCGCCGCCAGCACTGGATGACCGCCAAAGGCGCTCTTCATGCCAGCCCAAACCCCGTGGACAAGCGCATCCGCTCCAGCGGAAATAGCAAAATTGACGCCCAGACACATCACCTTCTGCAGCAGCTTCCCCTTGGACGTGCAGAGCGCTATAGCCATACCGGCATATTTGGAAATGTACTGCAAATACCAGGGCAGCTCATCGGCGATCTCGCACTCCGCCTTGGAATCGCCGCCGACCAGCACATTGGGAGAACCCGCCATCGTCACGCCGCCGCAACAAACCTTGTCACCCTTGCGGTGGCACAGGTGGTTATTGATGTAAACCCGCGACGAACCTTCCGCCGCTTCCGGCAACGGCGAATGCTTGCCACAGGCCACCTTGCCGCTATCCCCCGTCAGCGCCGCCTGGCGGTTGTTGATAAGCACATTCCGGGAACCCGAGACAATCTCACCAGAAACCTCCTTCGGAATCACCGAATCTATGGCCGCGCAGGCTTTATCGGTTAAAAAACCGATTAACCCCTTGTTAGAACCGGTAATACTGTTGGTCTTCTCATCCAGCCACTGGTTGACAATCGAGCCAACCACCGCACCGACAACGACCCCGGCAATTCCTCCGGTCCCGACAGTGAGAAACGCCACCCCTAACCCTATGGCCCCCACAGCCATGCCCACGGCCAGACCGGTGAGGATGCCGGCGCCTACTTTGGCGATCATCCCCAAAAGCGGCGTGTGGCCTATCGGATCGCCCTCACGGGCAGCGGGTTGCATGTTCGACATCAAGCACTCCCTGATAAAAGAACCGTTCTACCGTTGCCAGGCTTGCCCTGTCGCTTTCATCAGGACGAAGCAAGCCCTTCGCTAGCGTCATGCGGCGAGAATGACGACAGAATCCGTTGCCAGTCGGCGCGCAAAGCCTCGGAGGGCGGGCTTGGGCTGGTCAGGGTAAACAGCAAGACCGACCTGCCGGCAAGCTTGCACAATGCCTGCATCTGGTATTGGGTGCGACCGGTGCCGGCGTCCTTGCTGTGTATTTCTATGGCTATGGCCGGAATTTTTGCCGCGCCGATGGTTGTTTCCCGCCGCGCCACTTCCTTCATGCTCCGCAAAGAACGGCCAAGCAATTTGAGCTGCCGCCCGACATAGGCTTCAAGGCTTTCGTCCGCTTCGCAGGTGTCGCGGTTGACGACGATATTGCAGACTTCCCCTTTTCCGACGCCGGATACCTGGAAGATATTCACCGTCTGGTCCGCGCTTTTTTCCGGCAAAACAAGAACGCCTTCCTGCATGGTGTACCGCATCATCACCTCACCGTGTTCAATGCTTTTTCGACTGCCTTTTGTAGCCGTTCAACTTAAGGGAGTCTCTATTTGGCCGTCATATAAAGGAGAAGGGTTTGAAAAGAGGTAAACTTGGGTGGGGAGAAGAGAGTAATCTGTCAACGGCACAAAGCCTCTCGCAATGCGAAGCTCTCTTTTCACCCAAGCGTCTTGAGCCTCTTTCAACGGGTATGGCGGGGAAGCCACCTTAACGGATATGAAACGGCCTTTGGACGCCCCCAAGTTT
>JAIRRG010000051.1 GCA_031256095.1 Desulfobulbaceae bacterium | reverse complement strand
ATCAATATCCTGATAGTACTGGGGAAAAAACAATCCCACGCGGCGCGGCATGTACAATTTCGATACCATCACAGTCAAATACTTCAAAGATCCGGTGGTGACGCTGGAGGCCTTCAAGGCCGGGGAATTCGATTTTTTGCCGGTCAATATCGCCAAACAGTGGGCGCGGGATATGGAGGGTGGCGGTTTCGCCGACGGCAGGTTGATCAAAAAAATGTTTGCCCACCACAACGACGCCGGGATGCAGGGTTTTGTTATGAATACGCGCCGGAACATTTTTTTCGATCGGAAAGTGCGCCAGGCCATGGGGCTGGCTCTGGATTTCGAGTGGACCAACAAAACCTTGTATTTTGGCCAGTATCGCCGCAGCGAATCGTTTTTCAGCCACTCGCCCCTGGCCGCCACCAGCTTGCCGCAGGGGCTGGAACTGCGCTATCTTGAAGAGTTACGTCCGTTGTTACCGCCGGAAGTCTTCACCACGCCGCTGAAGGCGCCGGTGGCCGGAGATGCACAGGCGCTGCGGCAGAATCTCAGGCAGGCGAAAAACCTGCTGGCCGAAGCAGGCTGGCAAGTGAAGGATGGAGTACTGAAAAACGCGGCGGGCGAACCATTCCAGTTCGAGATTTTGCTGGCCAATCAGGCATTTGAGCGGGTGATGGCCGCCTATGTCGAAAATCTGGGCAAATTGGGTATAAAGGCAAGCTATCGCACCATCGACCCGGCGGTCTATACCGAACGTGTCCGTAACTTCGATTTTGATATGATTGTCGAAGTATATGGCCAGTCACAGTCGCCGGGCAATGAGCAGCGCAATTTCTGGTCATCCGCCGCCGCTGCCCAGCCTGGCTCGGACAACTATGCTGGCATCCACGACCAAGCCATTGATGCCTTGATTGATAAAGTGATTTATGCCAGCACCCGGGAAGAACTGACCGCCGCCTGCCGCGCCCTTGACCGGGCGCTGTGGTACGGCTACTACCTGGTGCCAAACTGGTACATCGACAACCACCGTGTCAGTTACCACAACATCTTTGGTCAGCCCAAAACATTGCCACTGTTCTACGACCCCTATCAACTGCTGTGGACCTGGTGGGGTGCGGAAAAATGAGTGCTTACTCGAGCTTCAGCACCTTCTCACCCTGGAGGTAATGCATCAGGCGTGGCTTTTCCACTGATTCTTTCAGAGCGCCTATCAACTGAGCCATGCGCGACACGCCTTTAAGAACGCCGTCGATTTGTTCGGAAAGCTGGCTCAGGTCGGTGGAGTTCTGGAGAATGGCCGCCAGTTCCTCGGCCTTGGCGCGGCCTGGCGAGCCTACCGGCAGTTGCCGCAGCATGTCTTCAGAAAGCTCCTGAGCTTGCCGCAGCCGGGGTTCGATATCCATGATCAGTTCACCGCAAAATTCGGCCTGATTGCTGATGACATTCAAGGTGTTATTGCCAAAGTGTGCCATGGCACCAGAGGCTTTTTCCAGCGCATCCTTGGCAATATTGATACGCCTACCAACAGTCAGGGAGACGATGCCAGCGAATTTGGACAGAAAATGTTCCTCGTAATCCTCGAAACCATATTCTTGCTTGGTATAGAGAAAAATCAGGCCAAAAGGCGGGCGGCTGCCGCCGGCGCGCAAGATAAAAGCCAGGCGGGAGCGGTAGCCGCTGCGGTAGAGTACACAGTTAAGGGATTCTCCGCCCTCTTCGATGGCATGCAAATCGTTGGAGACAACAAAACTGGCATTGCCGCGCATCAGTGCCAGGGAAACCGGATGCTGTGAAAAACCCTCATCCATGACCCGTGGTATCATTGGCACGCTGTTTTCGCCGGGGGCGTCACAGCACTGCACGGCCCAGCCACCGTCGGCATCGCGCATACGGCAAAGGTAGAGATCGGCGCGCAAGGCCTGTACCAGCACCTCGGCGCTCTGGCGCAGCACATCCTGCGGCGGCGCCATACGGTCACCAATCTGCAGCAGGTCGCGCGACACCTGTAACAGCATCATCGAATCACTCTGCATGGCGGCAATCGCCGACAACAGGGCCAGCAGACAGCGCCAGCTTTTCAGTGTTGTGTTGACGACAAGATGATGATAGCCGGAATCAATGGCCCATTTCGCCGCTGGCAACAGGGCCAAGGCCGCCGCCCGCATTGGCGGCGGCGCGTGTTTCAGGAAACGGATGATCTCGGCCCGGACAAGTTCGTTCTTCAAGGCATTATTGGAGTATGACACGGCGTATATAAACAGAGGAAAGCAAACTGAGAGCGGATCAAATTATGAGCGAAGTTTTATAGTATAACCAGAAGAGTCGTAAACGCCACATATTTTTTACTGAGTGACCGACAAAGGGTCTATCTGGCCACCGCTTCCCTATCCCTAGCAATCACTATCAAGTTGGCGAGACAGGAGAAACAAGCTGTCATTCCTCCAGTTTCAGCACCTTCTCGCCCTGCAGATAGTGCATCAAGCGGGGTTCCACCACAGATTTTTTCAGGGCCTCTATCAACTGAGTCATGCGTGACACGCCCTTGAGAACGCCGTCGATCTGGTCAGAAAGCTGGCTCAGGTTGGCGGAGCGCTGGAGAATAGCCACCAGCTCCTGGGCCTCGGCGCGTCCGGGCGAATCCGCCGGCAAGCGTTGTAACATACCGCCAGAAAGGTCCTGGGCGTAGCGCAAGCGGGCTTCGATATCTACCATCAGTTCGCCGCAGAATTCCGCCTGATTGCGGATGACGTTCAGGGCGTTGTTGCCAAAATGAGCCATGGCGCCAGAGGCTTTTTCCAGCGCGTCCCTGGCAACATCTATTCGCCTGCCAACAGTCAGGGAAACAATGCTGGCGAATTTGGAGAGGAAGCGTTCCTCGTAATCGTCGAAACCGTATTCTTGCCTCGTATAGAGAAAGATCAGACCGAAGGGTGGGAGGTGGCCGCCGACGCGCAGGATGAAAGCCAGGCGGGAGCGGTAGCCGCTGTCATACATGACGCCGTCGAGGGATTCGCCGCCCTGTTCAACGGCCTGTAAATCATTCGAGACGACGAAACTAGCGTCGCCATGCATGATTGCTTCAAACACTGGATGCTGTGAAAAATCCTCATCCATGACCCGTTGAATCATTGGCACGCTGTTTTCGCCGGGGGCGTCACAGAACTGCGCAATCCAGCCGCCTTCGGCGTCGCGCATACGACAAAGGTAGAGATCGGCACGCAGGGCCTGCACCAGCACTTCGGCGCTCTGGCGCAGCACCTCCTCCGGCGACTCCATGCGACCGCCAATGATCAAGAGGTCGTGTGACACCTGCAACAGCATTGCCCAATCGCTCTCCATGGTGGCGCTTGACGACAAGAGGTGATTGGCGAAACGCTGGAGGAAACCGGCAAACTCACTCGAATCACTGACATCGCCCTGCATGGCGGCAATTGATGACAGAAAAGTGAGTAGCGAGTTCCAATTGGTTAGCGCCGTATCGTCGGCGGCACGATGGTGATAACCGGAATCAATGGCCCATTTGGCCGCGGGCAAGAGGGCGAGCAGGACGGCGCGCACCGGCGGCGGCGCGTGTTTCAGAAAATGGGTGATCTCGGCCCGGACAAGCTCGTTTTTTGCAGGGATAGCGTTGTGCGAGTGTGGCATGGCGCGTAAACAGGGAGAAAGCAAATCTGCGACAGATCACATCTGTGAACGGACTTTCATATACCATAAACCAGACGGTTCGTGGACGATACATATTTTTCCCAGCGGACTGAAGTGTTCCTGGGGATTTCCACAAGCGGCTCAGTAGGAAATCAGCTATTCTTTGCCAAGGAAACCATCATGCTCCGCTTTCACCTATACCGCCGCGCCCTTCTCAACCGTTTTTTCAGGATAATTCAATCATGCTCCGGTTTGTAAAAAAATACTCGGCGAAAACCGACCGAGCCATCCTCTCCTCACCATCGCTGCCGGTCTCGATCAACGGTATAGGCGGCTGGCGGCGGATCGAAGAGAGGCTAAATTCGTTGCTGTATCGGTATATCTTTTTGATATTATTTATTTTTATTGTCCCTATCGCCCTTACATCTTGTCAAAGCGCCCCGCCGCCGACAAAAACGTGCCAGGCCTGCCACGCCATCATTTTCGATAAAAACCATTCCCTGGCTTGCCACCTCTGTCATGGCGGCGTCAGCCCGGCCGCCGATGAGCGGGCGGCGCATCAGGAAATGATCGCCAGGCCAGCCGCTCCTGGTCATTGGCGAGAAGGCTGCGGCGGCTGTCATGAAAAAGAAGTCAGCGCCGTCCAGCAAAGCAGCCATTTGACGCTGGACGGTTATCAACGCCTGCGCCACCGCTACGGTGGCAAGCCGGTCAGCGGCATTGACCATATCCCCATTTACAGCGAGCCAAAAACAACCGCCGAATTGGCCGACGACCTGCTACGCCGCCGCTGCCTGCGCTGCCATCTCTTTTACGCTGGCGAAGACTACGCCGCCAGCAAACACGGCCTCGGCTGCGCCGCCTGCCATATGCGCCGGCAAAACGGCAAGATGACCTCACACCAATTCGCCGCCCCCAGCGACCAAGAGTGTCTGGCCTGCCATTACGGCAACCGCGTCGGCGCCGATTATTACGGCCTCTTTCAGCATGACCTGCCGCCGGACTACGCCACACCATTCCCGCCAGCGGCAGAGCCAGCGTTTGGCATTGAGTCACACCAACTCATCCCGGACATCCATCAGCGGCGCGGCCTGGCATGCATCGACTGCCACCGAGGCGGCGAACTGATGGCCACGGATGACGGCAAGGCCTCCTGCGCCGTCTGCCACGACCCGGCGCTGCTGGCCACCCGCCTGCCCACGGGCGTCAGCAAAAAGGACGGCGGTTTTCTCTTCACCAGCCACGACGGGGCCGTACATCCCTTGCCAACGCTACGTCATCCGGCCCATGAGCAATACGGCAAAAGCGTTTCTTGCCAGGTCTGTCACGCCCAATGGGCCTTCGACGACGACGGCCTCTACGCCATCCGTATCGACCATGATGATTGGCAAGAGTGGCGGCCCCTGATGCGCCAGGGCATCACTGAGCTCGACCATCTGCTGCAAGATGTTTTTTTGTCAGGAAAAAACCCAGGCCCAGCGGTGATGAGCGATCCCTTCACCGGCGAGCGACGGCCCGGCTTCTGGCTGCTCGCCTATGGGCAAAGGCGTTGGGAAAATATCCGGACCGCGCGTATTGCTGGTAAACTTGTGGTGGTT
>JAIRRG010000246.1 GCA_031256095.1 Desulfobulbaceae bacterium | reverse complement strand
GGCAAGACCGCCAAGAACGCAGCCAACAGGCCATGGCGCCAGTGGCCGTGGGACGTCAGTGTGTGCCCCAGGTGGGACAGCGCGGCATGTGCGGCCTGTTGTGGGGAGATGGTGATGCCTGCGGGTTCGGTACCGGTAGCCATGGCCGTGGCCATGACGGTGGGTTGGAAGGACAGCACGTCTAACTGTTCGCGATATTCGTAGGCCAATGGAATGCTCAGGTGGTCGACAAATGCCTTGCTTGCGCCATAGAGCTGCGTACCAGGCCAGTAAAAACGACCGACGATGGAGCCCACATTCAGCAGCGCCGCGCGACGCCCCGTCGTGGATGCGGCATGGCGCAGCAGCAACGGAAGCAGCGTGTGCGTCACGATGGCCGTGTTGCTGACGTTGACAGCCAACAGATGGCGCAGGGTCTTGGCCGGTATGTCGCCATAGCGTCGATGCACCGTGACGCCCACGCAATTGACGAGCATCGACAACTTCACATCCTGCGCTGCAGCGACCAGAGATTCGTAGGTTTTAGGCTCTGTGTTTGACAGATCCGCCGCCACGGTACGAACTTGAACGCCCAGCGACTGCATTTCATCCTTTAACCGGTCGAGTTTGGACTGTGTGCGTGATACCAGAATCAGGTTGAAGCCGTAGCGCGCCAGTTCCTGAGCGAAGGCTTTGCCCAATCCGTCGCTGGCCCCGGTGATGAGTGCCCAGCTTCCGGGGCCAAAACGCTCGACCAAGCGCTCTCCAATCAAACGCCGCGGTAGCCAAATATAGAGCCAAAGCCAGCGAACCAGATTGGCCAGCGCCCAAATTAAAAGTACCGCGCCGCCTATTTGCAGTACGAAATATGCATCAATCGCCATCGAGAGCCCTTCGGAACATGGTGTGCGTCGTTATTGGCATAGACTTGAAAATGCGTGGCTTCCTTGCAGCGTCGCCTAACGGACAAGATAACCGGCGCGCTTTAGCGCGTCCGCGTTGAATGCAGAGTTAGGTGCTAGACAAGAATCACGACCTTGCCTACCTTAAAAAATGCGTTACAGGGGTTTGACCCCGATTTTCTTGCGAGACTTTATTTTGTGATAAGCCCATGAGGCTGCCTCCAAGTTTATGCGCATATAAAAGAAGCTAGCCAATACCCACACCATACAAACAAGCAGCGCCCAAACTGGAGCCTTGTGCATTGCTAGGACAGCAGCAATCCCAACGAGCAATGCTGAGTAAAGTCCTACAAACGCGAAGTAAATGGAACTCCCCATATCAACGTACGGCTCAACGCGCAGGCGGAATTGCTCCCACTCGGGAGCAAAACCACGACGATTCTTGAGCTTCTCGGTTACCGCCGCCGCCGCGTTTGAAACGAGTTTGCGACCACCTTTGCCAAGCAGAAACATGATCGCAGCGAGTATGGCCGTGAATAGAAGCATAAAAAGCAGCGCATTTACCCACGGCTCGTATGTTGTGCCCTGCAAATGCTCGACTATGTACTTGATGATCGCGAGTGGTGTCATTTTTAAGCCTAACTGACAAGATAACCGGCGCAAAGCAATATTAGGGGACAGACCACAATTATTCAATCGCCGTCTGCAAGACCTGCCGCCCGTTCAGGCGCGGCAACACAGTCTCGGCATTCGCCGTGGTTTCGGCCATTATGCATTCGATCGAAGTGCTCCGCAACGCCGCCAGCGCGGTAGGATGGGTAGAGCGAAGTGAAACCCATCATCGTTTCTGTCAAAGCTTCTTTATCAGCTTCAGCGCCAAATCGGTGTACGGCGGGTAACGCAAAGGCACGTCGATGCGCCGGGATTTATGCAATACGCTCTTGTAATGCGTAAAGGCGTCGAAGCCGGCCTTGCCATGATAGCTGCCCATACCGCTGTCGCCGACGCCGCCGAACGGCAGGCAAGGAACCGACAGATGGACGATGGTGTCGTTCATACAGCCGCCGCCAAAGGAGACATTGCGTAAAAAATACCGTTCCGCTTCTTTTTGCTCCGTAAACAGATAGAAGGCCAAGGGCTTCGGGCGGGCGCTGATGCGCTCCACCACTTCCTCTTTTGTGGTATACGTCAACACGGGTAAAATCGGTCCAAATATCTCCTCGCCCATGATCGGCGCTTCCCAGGACACATCGTCCAGCAGCGTCGGTTCGATTTTTAACACCGCCGGATCGGAGCCGCCGCCAAGGATGGTCTTTTCGTTTGCAATCAGAGAGAGAAGGCGGCGGAAATGCTTATCATTGACGATTCTAGGATAGCTCTCGTTTGCCAGCGGGCGCTCGCCATACTGCGTCCTGATGGCCACGGTCAATTCGTTGAGCAGCTTTTTCTTAACGGAATGATGGACGAGCAGGTAATCTGGCGCCACGCAGGTTTGTCCGGCGTTAATCAACTTTCCCCAGACAATTCGTTTGGCCGCCAACTGCAAATTGGCGCTCTCATCGACGATACAGGGGCTTTTGCCGCCCAGTTCCAGAGTGACGGGCGTCAGATATTTCGACGCCGCCTGCATGACCATCCGCCCGACAGCCGTACTGCCGGTAAACAAAATTTTGTCAAAGCGCTGGTCCAAGAGCGCCTGGTTCTCCTCGCGGCCACCGGCCACGACGGCGACATGGCCCGGGGCAAAAACTTCGGAGCACATCCGTGCAATCAGCGACGACGTGGCCGGGGAATAGGCCGAAGACTTGACAACGGCGCAGTTGCCGGCGGTGACGGCGGCAATGAGCGGCGCCGCCGTCAGCATAAAGGGATAATTCCAGGGCGACATGATCAGCGCCACGCCATAGGGTTCCGGATAGATCCGGCCAAACGACGGAAAGTTTTTCAGGTTGGAAAGAGTGAATTTGGGGCGGCTCCAGCAGCGGATATGCCTACGCGTGTACCGCAATTCGTCCAGCGTAGTACCGACTTCCGTCGCATACGCCTCAAAGGGAGACTTGTTTAAGTCGGTTTTCAGAGCGGCCATGATGTCGTTGTCGTGACCGCGTATCCAATCACCCAGTTTTTGCAGGGATTGAGCGCGAAAGCCGACGTCTTTCGTGCGTCCGGTGGCGAAAAGGGCCCGCTGTTCTTGCAGAATAGAGGAAAAATCAGCCATGATCAGCCTCTCAATAGACTATAATATACCTTCTCCATTTCCGTCTTCCCGAAAATGACCGGCACCGGATACAGTGGGTTTGCCTCACGCAAAGCGCGAGCCGCCAATTTGGGGATATCTTTCTCTCGCAAATCGGCGAGCTTATCCGGTATGCCCATGCCGGCGTTCATAGCCCGTATGGCGGCGATGAACTTTGCGGCATTCTCCTGGCTGGAAGCTGACGGCTGAGCAATTCCGGCGGCTGCCGCCAGTTCGGACAAAGGCTTATCGATTTCTTGTCCGTACATTTCCAGCACATAGGGCATGATCACGGAGTTGGCCAGGCCGTGCTGAGTGCCATACTGCCCACCAAGCGTGTGCGCCACCGCGTGGATGTTGCCGACGTAGGCGCGGGTGAAGGCCGCTCCCGCCAGAAAGGCGGCGGTTTGCATGTTCTTCCGCGCCGAGAGATCCTGCCCATTGGAAAATGCCAGCGAAAGATTTTGAAAAATCAGCTCTGTCGCTTTCAGGGCGTCCAGCCGAGTCTGCCGCATGTTACTGCGGTTGATATACGCCTCCACAGCGTGGCAGAGGGCGTCCATGCCGGTCCAGGCGGTGATATGCGGCGGTAAGCCGACGGTCAGGCTCGGCTCCAGCAAGGCATAGTGCGGGATTAACACCGGGTCGTTTACAGCGTATTTCTCGTGGGTGGCGCTATCGGTGATGATGGCCGCCACTGTAGTTTCGCTGCCAGTGCCCGCCGTGGTGGGAATGGCGATGAGTAGCGGTATTTTTTTCAGTACCTTGAGCAGCCCGCGCATTTGCGTAATAGTCTTGCGCGGACGCGCCGCCCTGGCGCCGACGCCTTTGGCGCAGTCCATGGGCGATCCGCCGCCGAGGGCGATGATGGCGGTACAACCCTCCCGTTTGTAGAGTGCCAGCGCCTCCTCAATGTTTTCTATCGTCGGGTTTTGCGCCGTTTTATCATACAATGCGCAACGCACACCGGCGCTGTCAAGGGCGGTCAGCAATCTCGCGTGCAGTCCCAGCGTCACCAACCCGGCGTCCGTTACCACCAGAGCGGATTGTATGGCCTTTGCCTGCAAAAGCCTTGCCACGGACATAAAATCCTTTAAGAGTTCCGGTCGCCTCCACGGCAAAAAAGGAGTGGCGCAGCGGAAAACCAATTGGTACGCCCGGCAATACAGCTTGTACATGACAATAACTCCTCTTGGCATCGGCATTGAGCAGGAACAATCAGCCGTCAATTTAGAGATGACCGCGGCTTCAGCGATCAGCTTCTAAAAACGAACGGGAAAAACGATAGCTACTTGCCCAGCAAACCCTCACGGACTGTTGTATCGGCCTTTTCTCCGACGTAGCCACGGAAATACATTTCAGCAAAAACGTCGCCAGGGATGGTTCCCCGCTCCTGCCCCTGATAGATGAGGGTCAGCCCTTTACCTGGAACATAGGTGGCTTCGGAAGTCAGCCCCGGCGCCGCATCTTTATCCAGCCAGGAAGCGTAGCGTTCAATGTCTTTGCGATTGGCCTCGATCAGGGCCTTGGGGTTGGTTTCTTCCATTTGCTCGATAAAGCCGTCGTGCAATTTTTTTGCCGTCGCTTTATCGGTCAAATAATGGTGCCACAGATGTTTCACCTGTTTGGAGGAGATGATCGTTTCCGGCTCGTGGCTAGGCTGTTCCAGATACAGCCCGGCGGCGTAGACCTTGATGAAACCGAATTTTTTCAGATAGGAGACGCCGTTCAGTTTCAGCGTCTTGCCCGCAACCACTTTTTCCGTGGGAAATTTGACGCCGACGACCTC
The DNA here is from genome assembly GCA_031256095.1 of Desulfobulbaceae bacterium. GTDB lineage: Bacteria > Desulfobacterota > Desulfobulbia > Desulfobulbales > Desulfocapsaceae > UBA8130. The sequence continues at coordinate 841 of JAIRRG010000246.1, read as the reverse complement.
GACCGTCCTGGTTTCGGCCAGGGCTGGAGCGGCCAGGAAGGCCAAAATCATAACAATAAAAAATATCTTCCGATCCATTTTTTGGCTCCTTTCAGGTGTTGATGTGTCAGCAACCAAACAAAACCGCGCCGTCCCAGGCGGGAAGCGGCGCGGTTGTGGGCGTTTGCCTCATTCTCGGGAATGATTAAAAGCGATACTGGATGCCAGCCGTGATCAGCAGAGCATCGGCGCCACTGAATTCGCCGTCAATCGTTTGGGTATTATTCGCGGTTGCCGGCACTGTACGGCTGTTCATCACATCAAGGAGAGCGCTAACGCCGACATCGAGGCGGTCGGTAACCGCGTAACGGGCGCCGACCGAAAATACCCAGGCGCCGGCATCCGGCAGTTCAAATCCCAAGGTGCTATCCGGTGCCCCGCCTTCCTCGTAGCAAATACCGGCCATTAGGGTCAGCGGTTTAACTACGTTATACTCGAAACCCAGACGGATGGCGTCGGCGTTTTTCCAGTTCTTTTCGACTGGGCCGAAATACTGGTCAAGAGCTCCGCCTCCGGGTGCTGATTGATCATAATTGAAGTTAAGCTGGCGATATGACGACCAGAAAGTCTCATCAAGGGTCAGCTCAAGGACAAACTTGTCCCAATTATAGGCGGTGGACAGGGCCGCCACCGCCGGTGCAATCACCGTCACCCTACCCTTCGTAACAACGGCATTGAAGCCAGGGGCTAAGAAAGACATGTCCGTGCCAGCCGGGGCAAGACCATCGCCAACAGCAGTCAGTTTGGCGTCCAGAGCGGCGTTGCCTTTGAAATTCAGATCGACTTTCGAACGGTAGGTGGC
>JAIRRG010000237.1 GCA_031256095.1 Desulfobulbaceae bacterium | reverse complement strand
GGCAAGACGCGGGCGGCCTGGAAAAACTCTTCCTGGAAATCACGGAGCGGCCATGACGCTGATACTGGCCCGTTTATTAGCGCTGACGAAAAAGGAATTTTTGCTGGTCATGCGGGATGGCAAGGTACTGGTGGCGCTGTTCGTGCTGCCGGCCATTTTCATCCTGATCATGAGCTTGGCCCTGCCGGACGGCCAGGCGGCCTTGCTCACCTATAAATTCAGCGGAGAAAAAAGTCAGGCGGACGAACAGCTGGCGGCGCTTTTGACGGCAACAGGCCAGATCCGTGAGGCAAAATCCGGAGAAAAAGCTCAGTTTATCATAGGAAACGGCGGCCTGCCGGACGGCCCGATCGCCGTCACCGTCGATTATCGCGTTGAGGCCCAGTCCCTGTCCCTCTTTAGGGCGCAAATGGACTTGGCCCTGCTGCGCCAAAAACTTGCCGTTTTCCAGAAAGGCCCCGTCATTCCCGGCCTTGACGGCGGCGCCGGGGCAGTCACATACGCCTGGAACGGCGCCCGCGCCGCCCGGCCCTCGCCAACGCAGCAGAGCGTGCCGTCATGGATCATCTTTGCCATGTTTTTTGTCGTCATTCCCCTGGCGGGCGTCTTCGTCGCCGAGCGGCGTCAAGGCACTTTGGCGCGGTTGCGCGGCATGGATGTTGGCTTCCCTTTGATTCTGGCCGGAAAAATTCTGCCCTATTTTCTTATCAATCAGCTACAAACCGCCCTCATGCTGTTAACCGGTCTCTATCTGACACCCATGTGCGGCGGCCAGGCGCTGGTTATCACCGGTTCACCGTCCGGTCTGGCCCTGATTTCGGCGGCGGTCAGCTTTAGCGCCATCGGCGCCGCCCTGTTCATCGCCACCCTGGCCACCACCGCTGAACAGGCCAGCACCATCGGCGGCATCATCAACGTCCTGTTCGGGGCCATTGGCGGCGTCATGGTGCCCAAATTTCTCATGCCCGATTTTATGCAAGACCTGGCAATGCTGTCGCCAATGTCGTGGGGACTGGACGGTTTCCTGAAAATCTTTGTCAAAGGCGAAGGGGTGCGGGCGGTGGCCGGGGAAAGCGCCATGCTGTTCCTCTTTGGCATCATAGCCATGGCCCTGGCGGCGGCAGCGCGAAAAAGAGGATGAAGCAATGAACGGCGAGGCAAGTCTGGAAATTCAGCTAAAGGAAATGGTTATCGAAGAGTGCGGCCTGGATATCGAACCTGCGGCCATTGCCGACGATTGCGATCTCTTTTCGCCGGACAGCGGCCTTGATCTTGATTCGATCGACGCCCTGGAGATTTCCATGGGCCTGCGCCGGCGTTTTGGCCTGCGTATTACCGATCCAAAAGAATTTCGCCGCCTTGCCTCAACGATCAGACTGATGGCCGCATGTGTGCGGGCGGGTCAACAAAAGTGATTCGGGGCTGGAAAGCGCCGCCAATAATGGCTATCATCCCCCTTTTCTTTCCGGCGTCCTCTCTGATAAAAACCAGGTCAGGCGTGGCTCCCCTGCCCATTGCAAGCGGGGCTATTCATTCTCCTTCCCCACCGTCGCCCCCAGAGCCGTGAGTTTTTCCACCAACCTTTCGTAGCCGCGCTCCAGATGGTAGATGCGGGAAATCTCGCTGCGGCCACGGGCGGCCAGGGCGGCAATGACCAGAGATGAACTGGCGCGCAGGTCAGTGGCCATCACCTTGGCGCCGGTCAAGGCCTTTACGCCTTGGCCACGCACCACGCAACTGCGGCCATCTATGCGGATATCGGCGCCAAGGCGTTGGAGTTCGGCGACGTGCATGAAGCGGTTTTCAAAGATGGTTTCGGTGATGACGGAGATGCCGTTACTGAGTGTCATCAAGGCCATGAACTGCGCTTGCAGGTCGGTCGGATAGCCGGGAAACGGCAGGGTTTTAATATCGGCGGCGCCCCAGCCAGGAGGAGCGCCGGCATTTACCAGTGGCTGGCGCACGGCAACACAGTCGCCACCTTCTTGAATACCAAAACCGGCCTGGCGCATTTTCGCCAGCAAAGAGGCGAAATGGGCGGGCTGGCAATTGGTGACGCGGCCCTCGCCGCCGCTGGCGGCAATAGCCAACAGGTAGGTGCCAGCCTCGATGCGGTCGGGAATGATGCGGCAGTTGGCCGGTCGTAGGGATTTGACACCGGTTATGGTCAGGCGGTCGCTGTCTTTGCCCCGAATTTGCGCGCCCATACCGTTCAGCATGTCGATGAGATTGCCGACCTCCGGTTCGCGGGCGGCGTTTTTAATTATCGTGACGCCATCGGCTAGGACGGCAGCCATCAAAAGATTTTCCGTGCCAGTCACCGAGGGAATATCGAAATAAACGCAGCCGCCGCGCATCCGGCCCGGCACTTCGGCATCGACGTAGCCATGCTCAAGCCGGCAGGCAACGCCCAGTTTTTCAAAACCGGCGAGATGAAAATTGATCGGCCTGGCGCCAATGGCGCAGCCGCCGGGCAGCGACACTCTGGCCCGGCCCCGCCGCGCCAACAACGGCCCCAAAACCAGCACCGAAGCCCGCATGGTTTTCACCAGATCATAGGAGGCCTCGGCATCTCTCACTTCCGTGGCGTCGATCGTCACCGTGTCGCCCTGGCGCTCATGGGTGACGCCCAAGTCCTCCATCAGCCGCAAAAAGGTACGGGTGTCGCGCAGGTCGGGGACATTGCCCAGCACATGCCGTCCCGGCGTCAACAGAGTGGCGGCGAGTAACGGCAAGGCGGCGTTTTTGGCGCCACTGACAGCGACATCGCCGTAGAGGGCCTTGCCGCCCTCGACAAGCAATTTTTCCATATCCAATACCTAAAAAGAAATCATGCCAGGCGAGCGTGGACAACCCTGTCACGGCTAGCGTAATCCTTGAGAATTTCGACCTCGGAAAAGTTGTGACAATCAGGGAGCTTGCGCCTGAAAAGCGCCGCAACCGCTTCTCCTTGACTGTAACCGATTTCCATGAACACTTCACCGGCGGGAAGTAAAAATTTGGGCAATATCTCGCGGATGCGGGCAATGACTCGCAAGCCCTCGTCGCCGCCGTCGAGGGCCAGGCGCGGTTCGAACAGCGCCACCTCCGGCTGCAAACCGGCGGCCAGCTCGGCCTGGGAAACATATGGCGGATTGGTCACAACCAGGGGAAACAGCGGGCGCGGCGTTAAGGCGGTAAATAAATCGGCGGCCAGCGGCCAGACGCGCTCTTCCTGGCCATGCCGCCGGGCGTTGCGCCGCGTCACGGCGAGGGCGCCCGGCGAAATATCGATGGCCAGAACCTGACGCCGTAATTCCTTGGCCAGAATAATGGCGATGACGCCGCTGCCGCAACACAAATCGCAAATCAGGCCCGGCTTTGGCGGCACAGCCAAAACCTGTTCGACGAGAAATTCCGTCTCCGGGCGCGGGATAAGGACACGTTCATCGACAAAAAAAGGCAGTGACCAAAACTCCTGTTCTTGGGCGATATAGGCAAGAGGCTCGCGGCGCAAGCGACGAACCAGAAGCGGTGCCAAGGCGTTTCGTTGCCTCACGGTCACCTGCCCTTTTTCAGCCAAAAACAACTGGCTGTGACTCTTGCCCAAGGCATGGGCCAACAGCAGGCGGGCCTCGCGCCGGGCATCGTCGATGCCGGCGGCGGCAAGCTGTTTCGCGGTTTCGGCCAGCAGATCGGCAATCCGCATTATTGAATTTCTTTCAGCCGTTCGGCCTGGTCGTGGGAAACAAGCGGAAAAATGATGTCGTCAAGCTTGCCGTTCATCACCATATCGAGCTTGTAGATGGTCAGGTTGATGCGGTGGTCGGTGACCCGTCCCTGCGGGAAATTGTAGGTGCGGATGCGCTCGCTGCGGTCGCCGCTGCCGACTTGGCTCTTGCGGTCTTGCGAGATTTTATCCTGGCGTTCCTGCTCAATTTTGTCGAGTAGCC
>JAIRRG010000136.1 GCA_031256095.1 Desulfobulbaceae bacterium | reverse complement strand
CGGCGCCAGTCTCGGCGGCCATTTTGACGCGGCGGATGTTGATGCGCTCACCAAGCTTTTCCTCGGCCATGATGCGGCCACCGCCGGCGCTGCAACAGAAGCCCTCGTCTTGATTGTTTTCCATCTCTTTCAGGGTTGCGCCCGCCGCCCGCAGCAGGGCTCTCGGGGCGTCGTAGATGTCGTTGTGCCGTCCGAGATAACAGGAATCGTGGTAGGTACAGTTCAAGGCTTCGGTTTTGATCGGCAATTTGCCAGAGGCGAGCAGGCCAGCCAGGAAAACAGTGGAATGCTCGACTGGGATATCAAAGCCCATATCACGGTAATCTTTGTTCAGCGTGTTGAAGCAGTGCGGGCAGGCGGTGACGATTTTCTTGACGCCATAGCCCTTCATTTTCTCGATATTTTCGTTGGCCAGGCTCTGATAGAGGTATTCGTTGCCCATCTTGCGCATCGGCTCGCCACAGCATTTCTCTTCCTTGCCGAGGATGCCGACCTTGACCCCGGCGGCCTTGCACAGGGCGATAAAGCTTTTGGCCACCGCGATATTACGTTTGTCGAATGAGGCGTAACAGCCGACGAAATAGAGGACATCAACATCGGTGTTGCTTTCCAGCACCGCCACATCCAGGTCTTTGGCCCAGTCGCCGCGGCTGGCGTAGCCCATGCCGAGCGGATTGCCGTTGACCTCGGTCTGCTCCATGGCGGTCATGACTTCATCGCCGGGGAATTCGCCCTCCATCAGCACCAGGCTGCGGCGCAGATCGACGATTTTTTTCACATGCTCGATCGAGGCCGGGCAGATTCCCTGACAGGCGCGGCAGGTGGTGCACGACCACAGCGCCTCTTTGCCGATCAGTTCGACCAGGGCGGCGTCCGGGGTGTTGAAAGCGGCTTCGGTGATTTGATTGACCAGCTTTTTCGGCGACAGCGGTTTGCCGGTGTTATAGGCCGGGCAGCGTTCCTGGCAACGGTTGCACAGGGTGCAGGCGTCGCCGTCAAAAATGTCTTTCCAGGTAAAATCCGCGACCTCGGTGACCCCAAACTTTTCAATATCTTCCTGCTCGAGGTCGATGTTGACCAACTTGCCTTTCGGGCCGCGGTCAGCGAAAAAGGAGTTAAGGCTGGTGTTGATAATGTGGCGGAATTTGGTGTGGGGGATGAGCATGAAAAATCCCATTGCCATGAGGAGATGCAGCCACCACATGACTTTGTGCAACGCCAGTTGCCCGTTTGTCCCCAGGCTGGTGAGAAGCAGCGCAAAGAGATAACCGACCGGCGACCAGAATCTGTTGACCGTGTCCATCTCAGTAGCGGCCATGCGGGCGCCTTCGATGATGAAGCCGGTAACGAGAATCGCCATCAACAGAATATGCATGATGGCGTCGTCTTTTTTGGTATCCAGGCCTTCCGGTGGATTGAGGTAGCGGCGAATCACCAGCATAGCCAGCATGACAATCGCCGCCAGCCCGGCCAGGTCAAGGATCAGTGAAAAGAGCTTGTATACCCAGCCTTTTAGAAATTTATAACCAAACAACAGATTGGTGAAATCGGCCTGGAGCACAATCAGCATTGTGCCGATGAAGAGCAGGAGAAAAGACCAAAAGAATATCGCGTGCCACATGCCGGGACGGCGTACCCGCGCCACCTTGACCTGCAACAAGACCACCCGTAGGGTATCCATGAGACGGGCCGGCCAGTGATCGACACGGTTTACAGACTGACCGAGCCGGTAGACGCGGATGCGTTCGTAAAAGCCGCGAATGGCTACAACCATGGCGACGATGAACAGCAGATACATCGGTGCCAGCGTCATGAAACCATGGCCGACATTCCAGTAAATCTCGCGGGAAAATTCCTCCATGCTTTTCTCCTGCCCTTACGCGTTAGATGATTAGCGGGTCAGCGCCGTGCCAATAACCAGACGCTGGATTTCGCTGGTTCCTTCGTAAATCTCGGTGATCTTGGCGTCGCGCATCATTCGCTCGACTGGCAATTCACGGGTATAACCATAACCGCCGAAGAGCTGCACGGCCTGGGTTGTAACCTTCATTGCGGTTTCACTGGCAAACAGTTTGGCCATGGCGGCTTGCTGGCCGTAGGGTAGTTTGTGGCTGGCACGGTACGCGGCATTGTAAACCAGTAAACGTGCCGCTTCAACCTGCGTCGCCATGTCGGCAAGCTGGAAGCTGACGCCTTGGAAACTGGCGATCGGCTTGTCGAATTGCTTGCGTTCCTTCGTGTAGTTGATCGCCACGTCCAGCGCCCCCTGGGCAATGCCAAGGGCCTGGGAGGCGATGCCGATACGACCGCCGTCAAGGGTTTTCATGGCCACTTTGAAACCGCTGCCTTCCTCGCCCAACAGGTTTTCGGTGGGAACGACGCAGTTGTCAAAAACCAGCTCCATGGTCGGTGATGAACGGATACCCAGTTTCTTCTCCTTTTTGCCAAACGAAAAGCCAGGCGTCCCTTTCTCGACGATGAAGGCACTGATGCCGTGGTGTTTCTCGGCATTTCTATCGGTGCGGGCGAAAACGACATAAGTCTCGGCCTCACCAGCGTTGGTGATGAAAATCTTGCTGCCGCTGATCGCCCAGCCTTTGTCGGTCTTGACGGCAAAGGTTTTAGTGCCGCCGGCGTCGCTGCCCGCCGATGGTTCGGTCAAGCCGAAAGCGCCCATTTTCGTGCCTTCGGCCAAGGGTTTCAGGTATTTGAGTTTCTGCTCATGGCTACCAAATAGATAGATAGGATTCGAGCCCAGTGACAGATGGGCCGACAGGGTAACGCCGGTCGAGGCGCAGACGCGGGACAACTCTTCGACGGCGATGGCGTAGCTATTGTAGTCAGCGCCAGCGCCGCCATACTCTTCCGGGAAAACGATGCCGGTCAGGCCAAGTTCCCCCAAACGGTCAAACATCAATTTCCGGTCAAAATGTTCGTTTTCGTCGCGCTCGGCGGCGCTGGGCGCGACCTCTTTCTCAGCGAATTCCCGCACCATGTTGCGCAACAGAGTTTGCTCTTCCGTCAATTCAAAATTCATGGATCCGTCTCCTTTAATTGAGAGGATTAAGGGGAAAAAAGCCACGCCAGGCGGAAATTTCCTGCTTTAATCAAGGCCGTACGGGGCGTTTGTTTTCTTTTTCGGTATATATTCGTCGATCTGATTCTGGTCAAGATTTTTTGCCGATGACTCTGAAGGCAAACAGAAAAGCACAAAATAATGATGCGCATTTGTCGCTGGAATTAACGCCGCTACCATTTTTTGACAACATATTGAGTTTAAAGATAAACTTCCACAGATGCCAGGCTCTTCGGCAAGGGGCTTGATTGTCGGTGATGAACAACTATTGATAACAAAAAGCAGTAAAATACCTCGGCAAAGCGGCCTCGGTATTAAGAAAAAGTGACAATTAGAAACATAATTTTTTATACAAAAACCGCTGGCGCCATGGTGCGTGCCAATTTTTCAGGGTATCACACGCGCCGGTGGCGCCAGCGGCGCCAAGCGCTTTATGCGACCGGATCAATTTTCAGAATCCGGTCACCGGCATGCAAACTGCTGCCGGTTTTCACCGTGATGTTGGTAACGATACCGGTGACTTCGCTTAAAATCGGCGTCTGCATCTTCATTGCTTCCAACACCACCAGCCGATCGCCCTTCGCGACTTCCTGGCCTTCCTTGACGCTGACCTCATAGACCGCCCCGGAAAACGATGCCCGCACATCGCCAGCGCTGGCCAGATCCAGGATTTCTTCCTTACTCAATTTGACGGCGGTCTCGTTGGCCACAGCGGAGTGCTCCGGTTGGAAGTTATAGACCCGTTGGTAATGATCGACGTTCATAAAAACCCGCGTGACGCCGGTATCGTCGACGGGAGAAGGCCCGAACTCAATGATAGGCTCCTTGCCGTGGGGATCGGTGAAGTACAGAGTCTGGCCGATTTCAAAGCCGCCGGATTTGAAAAAGATTGACGGCGGCAGCACATGCACCTGCCCATACTCTTCCTGGAACTTGAAGAAGTCGATGGCGTCCTTCGGGTATTGCAGATAAAGAACCAGTTGCTGGTTGTTCGGTTCCGCCCCCATTTTTTCGTGGAGTTCGGCCTTTTCCTGAGCTAAATCGACATCGGGGATTTCGCTCAAGCCGCTGTCGTTTGCCAACACTTGCCGCCAGTTGTCGCCTAGTACCTTCTGGTAAATCCATTCCTCCGGCTGGTAAAAGGGAAAGGGACCGTATTTGCCAAGCAAAAGGTTGCGCAGGTCGCCGGATGGATTGCTGTAGCGCTCGCCGGACAGGACATTGCTGACCGCCGTTGTCCACAGGATCTGCGAGCCGGGCGTCACCGACCAGTAGTTGCCCAGTTCCCGCTGCACCCTCGGCAGTTCTTTGTTGAGGATTTCCGGCACCTTGTTGAGAAAGCCGCCCTTGACCGCCTGCTCCAGGCTGGACCCCATGGCGCCGCCTGGCAGTTTGTGGGTCTGCACCGTTGGCTGAAAACCTCGGATCTGTGATTCAAACTGCTCATAGTAGCCACGCTGACTAGTTAGGATGTCGGAGGTTTCAATAATTGCCGCCTCGTCGAGGCCAATCGCCGCATAGCCTTCTTCTTTCAACGTTTGCATAACGGTCAGCACCGGTGGCGGCCCGTAATATCCCGTAAAAGCGGCGTCGGAAGCGTCGACAATCACGGCGCCATAGCGTACCGCCGCCACGATCCGACCGATGTCGTTGCCGTCGGTGTTGTGGCCATGGTAATGTACCGGCAGGTCGGGAAAACGTTGTTTGATCGCATCGACGAGCTGGCCGATACGCTTTGGCGTGCCAAGGCCGCCATGGTTTTTGATGGCCAGGATGATATCTGGCCCCGTGACATCGAGAATTTCCGCCACCTTGTTCACGTAAAATTGGTCGGTATGTTCCGGCCCGGTGGAAAAACAAATGCAGGGTTCGTTGATTTTTCCGGCCAAGGCGACTTCCTCAAAAACCGCCGTCATGTTCGGCACATGATTAAGAAAATCAAAGGTACGCCAGACATCGACATAGTGGGCGAATTCCCGCACGGTCAGACGAATGACGTTTTGCGGGTAAGGCCGATAGCCAAACAGGTTGACGCCGCGGCACAGGGTTTGAAACATCGTTGTTGGCATAGCTTGGCGTATCAGTCGCAGCTTGACGAAGGGGTCTACTTGCTTGCGCAGCATATCGACGTGCACTGAAGCCCCACCGGTGATTTCCAACGAAAAATACCCGGCCCGTTCGCGGCTGGGCGCGGCCAGAAGCTCGGTGTGCAGCAGGATGCGGTTTTTGTAATCCGACTGCGACATGTCGCGGGCGGTGTTGGTGATGTAGTAGCCCTTGGCTTGTCGTAGGCGCTCTATAACTTCAGCGGGCTGGCAGCCCTGATGTATTCGTTCCATTATCTTCCTCACTGCAAAATATTCGGCGAAAATTAAGACGAGAAGGGGTTGTGTTTGCGATAGTGAATCTCGGTGATGAATTTCGACAGCTTGCTCACATCGCTTTTGTCCTCGTCGTAGTAAAACAGTTGCGGATGGGTCTCCAGGTAGGAGGTGTCAAAATTGCCAGCGATGAAATCCGGTTCCTCGACGATATTCATGTAAAACGGGATCGTTGTCTTTGGCCCAGCAATGACAAAGTTCTGCAGGCAGCGGCGGCAGCGGTTGACGGTCTCGTCCCAGGTGAAACCATGCACCGTCATCTTGACCAGCAAAGAGTCGTAGACTTCCGGGATTTGGTAACCTTGATGGACGATGCCGTCCAGGCGGACGCCGAAACCGCCAGGTGAACGGTAGACCAGCACCTGTTTGCCGCCTTCCGGCATGAAATTGTTTTTCGGGTCTTCGGCGTTGATGCGCAGCTCGATGGCATGACCGCGAGGCCGAATATCCTCCTGTTCAAGATCCAGCGGCTCGCCGAAGGCCAGCTGAATCTGTTTCCTGACAATATCAATGCCCGTAATCATCTCGGTGACTGTGTGCTCGACCTGAATCCGGGTGTTGATCTCCATGAAATAATAGTTGTAGTTTTGGTCGATAAGAAACTCAACGGTGCCGGCGTTGGTATAGCCAGCGGCGCGGGCGGCCTTGACCGCCGTATGGCAGATTTCTTCCAGGAGCTCCGGTTTGCTGACCATCGACGGCGCGATTTCGATCAGCTTTTGATTGCGTCGCTGGATTGAGCAGTCTCGTGTGCCCAGATGCAGGGTTTTGCCGTAGTGGTCGGCGAGGATCTGTACTTCGACGTGTTTTGGGTTCAGCACCAATTTTTCCAGGTAGACTGAATCGTCGTTGAAGGCGGCCAAGGCTTCGGCGCGGGCAATGGGAAGCTGGTCAAACATCTGCTGCTCCGAATCGACACGGCGGATGCCGCGCCCGCCACCGCCAGCGGTCGCCTTCAGCATCACCGGATAGCCGTATTGGGCGGCAAAGGCCAGGGCGTCCTCCTCCCCCTGGGGCCCCTGCGGCAGATTGGCCGTGCCCGGCACCATTGGGATGCCGTGGGAGGCCATGATTTGCCGGGCGACGACTTTGTTGCCGAGATCGGCGATCACTTTCGAAGACGGGCCGATGAAAATCAGTCCGGCATCTTCGCAGTATTTGGCGAACAAAGGATTTTCGGCGAGAAAACCGTAGCCGGGATGGATGGCCTGCGCTCCTGTCGCCTGAGCGGCGCGAATGATCTTCGCGATGTTCAGATAGTCGCGGCGCGGCCCGTTTCCCAACAAGACAGCCTCGTGCGCCAGCCGGATGTGCAGCGAGCGGGCATCCGGTTTCTCATAAATCGCCACCGCCTCATATCCCAACTCTTGGATGGCGCGTATAATGCGGATGGCTATTTCGCCACGGTTGGCGACAAGAATCTTTTTCTTTGTTATGGTCACATCGTCCTCCTTGCCTGCGACTCTTGAGCGCGGCCTTGTGAAACCCTTGGCGAAACCGCCAATATCATTTTACGACGATACAGTGTTGCCTTAGGAATGGCAACGGGAAATCGGGAGGCGGTGGTCGCTGGCGACGACGTCAGGCGAGCAGCGTGGCGATGGCCCCGGTCAGACGCAGCAGGTCGGCGGGCGCCAACTCGATTTCCAAACCGCGGCGCCCAGCACTGATCAGGATGCCGCTCTGTTCGAGCGCCGCCTCATGGAGAAAGGCGCGCAGGCGTTTCTTCTGGCCCAACGGACTAATGCCGCCGACAACGTAACCGGTGGTTTTTTCGGCCAGGGCCGGTGGGGCCATGGTGGCCTTGCGCGCTTCGGCGGCCTTGGCCAGGGTCTTGAGGGAGAGCGTCAGCGCCGCCGGCAACATCGCCACCGCCAGTTCGCCGCCATCGAGCTGAACGATCAGGGTTTTGTAAATCTGCTGCCGGTCGCGCCCCAGCTTTTCCGCCGCCTCCAAGGCATAGGACTGGCTTTTCGGGTCGTGCCGGAATTGATGAATGACAAAAGAAACGCCGCTTTGTTGGGCAGCAGTAATCGCCGGGGTCATGACTGTCTCCTTTTTCTCAGAAAATATCATGATTCCGGCGAAGACGCCCGCGCCGGCGCGGTTATTTCCTCTTCCGGCCTTAGCCGGTTCGGGGATGGCGGCAGGGGCTTCCTCTCTTGGCGGATGGCACGATCTGTATTAACCTGCCCGCGCAGTTTTTCTTGTCCACCCGCCGCCGCGCTCAATGGTCGGTTTTATGCCATCGTATTGGAGTTTCGTGATTTATGCAGCCTGTTCTCCATCGCCTCAATACCGACTATGCCATCGGCTCGGTCAATTGCTATTCTCTTGACAGCGCCGACGGCTTGATCCTTATTGATTGTGGGGTGCCAAATGAGGAAACGAAACGTTATTATCTGGAATCCTTCGATCTTTCCCGCCTATGCCATATCCTGGTCACTCACAGCCATAACGACCATTACGGCCTGGCCGCCTGGCTGGCGGCGAGGAGCGGCGCCCGTGTCTATTTCCCATACCGCGATTATCTGAAAGCCCGCCAACGCGACGACTATCTGCGCCTGCTGGGCGACATCATGCAGGGAATGGGTTTTAGCAACCGCTACTACCAGCGTCTGCTGGCGATCATCGTCGATCCGGGAAATTTTTCCTCCTTTCCGGAGGATATTACGGTGGTAGAGCAGGATTTTCCTAGCAACATTGGCTTGGATTTCATTGCCTGTCCCGGCCATTCACAGAGCGATCTCGTCTATTTGACCGGCGATTTCGCCATAACCGGCGATACGCTCTTGCGTGGCGTGTTTCAGACGCCGGTATTGGAAGTGGATATGATAAATGGCGGGCGTTTCAATAATTATGAAGCCTACTGCCAAAGCTTGGCCAAATTGGCGGCGCTGGAGGGACGGCGGATTTTACCTGGGCATGGCGAAACGCTGGAAAATGTTCGTGATGCGCAGTTTTTTTATGTCAGTAAATTGCTACAGCGGGCCGAGCGGCTGCGGCCATGGCGCAAAGAAGCCAATATCAGTAACATCATTTCCGAGATGTTCACCGGCGGGATGACGGAAACTTTTTATGTTTTTCTAAAGGCTGCCGAACTGCTCTTTACCCAGGATTTTTTCCGTGAGCCGGATCTCCTGGCCGTGTCTTTGCGACAAATTGATTTGTACGATGAAGTGAAAGAACTTTTTGATCGAGCTTTGGGGCGGAAGACGGCCATACCCACGCGGTAAAGTTGTGATCCCGGTTTTTCAGATGACATTATCGGCGGGAAGACAGTTCCAATGCCTCCGACTGGCGCAAGGCCGCAAGCGCCGCCTGAAAATCCGGCCACAGGGGAGCGGTGAAGGTCATTTCCGCCCCGGACAGCGGATGGGTGAACGCCAGGCGCTCGGCGTGCAGCATCTGCCGCGGAAAATGGGCGGCGTCGGTGGCGCGGCCATACACCGGGTCGCCGGCCACTGGATTGCCGAGGTGGGCGAGATGGACGCGGATCTGATGGGTACGCCCGGTTTCAATATGCAGCCGTAACAGGGCAAAGCCGGTAAATTCCTCTTCCACTTGCCAATTGCTGACCGCCTGCCGCCCCGATGGCAGCACTGTCATTTTCTGCCGATTGACCGGATGGCGGCCAATCGGCGCCTCAATGCGCCCGGCCTTGGCCGTAAAATGACCATGGGCCAGAGCCAGATATTCTTTTTTCACCTGCCGGCGCTGGAATTGTTCGACCAGCAAGCGGTGGGCGCGTTCATTTTTCGCCACCACCAATAAACCGGAGGTATCTTTGTCGAGCCGGTGCACGAGGCCGGGCCGGGCGGCGTCGCCGACATCGCGCAGGGAGGCGCGGTGATGGAGCAGGCCGTTAGCGAGGGTTCCGCTCAGATTGCCGCTGCCGGGATGGACAACCAAACCCGGCGGTTTGATAATGATGAGCAGGGTTTCGTCCTCGTAGACAATGGTCAGGGGCATTTCTTCGGCAGTCAGTTGCGATGGCGGCGGGGCCGGCAGCTTGCCGCAGATGCGCTCGCCGCCGCGTAGCCGGTGGCCGCATTTCTTTATTTGGCCGTCGACGAGCAGGGCTCCAGCGCGCAGCGCCGCGGCGACAACAGCCCGCGAAGTGTCAGGAATATGTAAGGCCAGAAACTGATCAAGCCGTAGCCTGGCGCTGACGGCATCGGCGGTCAGGTCGATGGCCTGGCCGTCGGGTGGCGGGGAAGGCATAAAACGGTTTAAAAAAGTCAGGAAAAAATCCGCTCAATACGTTGAGCGACGGCGCTTTCGTCGACCCGCTGCACCAGCGATAGTTCGGTGACGACCAGGTTCTTGGCGGTGTCGAACATTTTCTTTTCGCCATAAGAAAGGTCTTTGTCGATGCTGAGCAGGAACAGGTCGCGCAGCACCGCCGCCACCTCAAACAGTGAGCCGGTCTTGATTTTCTCCATATACTCGCGGTAGCGCCGGTTCCAGGTCAGTCCTTCCAGGCCGATGCTGCGGTCTTCGAGGATGCCAAGTACCTCATCGACCTGATCCTGGGGCACCAGAGCGCGCAGGCCGCAGGTAGCGCCGGCGGTTGGCACCATAATGAGCATCTTGCTGCCAATGATTTCAAGCACATAAAAGGTACGGTCGGCG
>JAIRRG010000099.1 GCA_031256095.1 Desulfobulbaceae bacterium | reverse complement strand
GCGTCCACCTCGACTGGGCTTAACGGCGAAAACATTATTGCACCGCAAATCCATACTTCGCCCAAATTTCTTTGGCCGGCGGCGTGCTCAGAAATTTGATAAAGGCCAGCGCGGCCTTGCTTTTGGCGCCTTTTACCGCCGCGACCGGATAGTCAATCTTCGGATGACTGTCGGCGGGAAATACCTCGACAACGCGCACTCTATCGGAAATGGCGGCGTCTGTGGCGTAGACGATGCCCAAGGGTGATTCGGCGCGCTCAACAAAGGTCAGCCCGGTCCTGACGTCTTTGGCGGGAGCTATTTTGCCTGCCACCTGCGACCACAGTTTCAGGTATTCCAAGGCCGCTTTGGCATACTTGCCCACTGGCACATGGGCCGGATCGCCAACCGACAGCAGGCCGTCCTTGCCGAGCAGCGCAACTAGATCAAGCTGTGGCGATACGGTCACAGCTTGCACGCTGCTTGACGCTGGCACAATCAAAACCAGCCGATTGCCCAAAAGGCCCGACCGGCTTCCCGATTCCAGCAATTTTTTCTCTTCAAGATAATTCATCCATTCCGCGTCAGCCGAAAGAAAGACATCGGCCGGCGCGCCGTTTTCTATCTGTTTGGCCAGAGTTGATGATGAGGCAAATGAAAGCGCCACTCTGCCATTTCCTCTGGTTTCATAGATGTTGGCGATTTCAGTGAGCGCGTTGGTTGTCGAAGCGGCAGCAAAGACCGTTATATCTGTTGCCGCCGCTGTCTGGACAAAGCCAAAGCATATAAATAAACCAACAACGATGCCTATGCTTTTAATTATGCTGACCATAGGCACTCCAGAAGAATTTTTTGACGTGTATACACGTTATGGTCGACTGCCCGACCCGAATGATTGCAAAATTGTATGTTAATACTTTAACGAGAGTCAGCGGCCATATCGGGGGTGTTGGTGACGACAATGCGCTCGCTGGTGGATTTGTCGAGGCAGAGGGTGCAGTCTTCGATCTTCAACAGGCATTGACCGCCGCATTCGGGATGAATGAGTTCGGCGTCGCGGCCCGGATACAGGCCCATGGCGGCCATCTTGGCGCACAGCCCGCGATCGCCCTCAATGCGGCAAATGCGCAGCGGCCCGCCTTGGCGCTGATCCGACAGCGGCATCTCCTGCCGCTGAGGGCTGGCGGCGGGCGGACAGAAACATTTCCTGGCCTGTATCTTTTTACAGAAATGGCGCAGGTTCTTCAGAGTCATAGCCACGTTTTCCGTCGGAAAAGTTCATTTGCCCAAACTGTAACAAGGACAATCCCAGAGGTCAAGAGAGTAAAATCTTTTTAGAGATTACTAAACCCATAAAGCCGGCAAAATCAGCCGGGTACCTCAACGCTGATGTGGTCGGCTTCGTTGTTCCGGAGCGATAAAGTGCCGCCAAGAACGCGGATGGCCACCGGGTCGTACAAAGGCGCCCGCCCCTGGACGGTCAGTTCCGTGCCCGGCACCAGGCCCATTTCCCGAATTCTCCGGCCCAGCTCGCCGCCGACCGTGATGGCGGTGATGACGCCGCTTTGTCCTTTTTTCATATGCCGCAGATCGATGATTGGCATGGTCTTCTCCTTTGCCCGGCGGCGGCTACAGTTGGATGATCCGCTGAAACAGCTCTCGTCCGGTCTCGATTTTGTCACGGTTGCCGATAATGGTTCGGTGGGCGTCTTGCAGCATGACGGTGAAATTTCCAGCGAAGGCGCGCAGATCATCGCCGGTGGTACTGACAATTTCTCGCAAACGCTGACGTTTTTCGTCGGTGGTAATGCCCATCAGATATTCATTGCGGGCGGCAACGCCTTTGCCGATGGGGCTGAGGTGTTGATCATAGGCGGCGTAAGCGCCGATGATCAACTGTTCCAGCGCCCGCCCGGACAGGTTGAGCCCGGCCACTTTATCGGCCATTGCCTGGTAAGCGGCGTAGGTTTTGCCGACCTGCGGGTCGCGGTAACTGACGCAGACGAAGTTGCCGCTGACCGGGCTGCTTTGGATGAAACAGCCATAAGCGCCGCCCATTTGCCGCACCGTATTCCACAGATAATCGCGGGACAGATAGGTCTTCAGCACCTCGAAGTGGCCGTTGTAGCCTTGGCCACCGGCGAACAGATTACCAGCCTGGACGGCGAAAACCACCTCCGCCGCCGTGACAAAGGCTTCGTGTGCCGGCAAGGCCAGAGGCGGCAATGGCTGGGGCGCGGCGGCGGTATCCGGCAAGGCAGTGAACAGGCATTGGCCATGCTGGCAAAATTGCTCAAGTTCCTCGCGTCTGGCCGTGATTGAGGCAAAAAGATTACCGCGTCTGAAGAGAAGGCGGGCCATTTCTCTCAGAGCGGCGATAAATTCCTCCTCCTTTTCCGCATAGTTTTCCGCCAGCTCTTTTAAGGCCAGATAGGCGGTGACACCGTTGCACAGCTCGTGATAGTGTCCGGCTTCTCCGAGATGGGCCAAGGCGCGGGCCGAGACCAATTCATAGCCTTCACTTTGCGTGGAATGCTCGCTCCAGGCGAACTCCCGCTGGACGATTTCGGCGATGTGGCGGCGGTCAGCGAACGACGCCTCGGCCAGCACCTCGGCGACCAGGTGCAGCGCCTGCGGCAAGGATGCGGGCAGACACTTCATATGCAGCCAGAACAGCGGTCTTACAGGTTTTTCCCGGTGGTTGTAAGCGGCGATCGCATGGCTGAAACTGCCGGTGTGGGTGGCGATTTCTTTGGCGAAGGCGATGTAATCAAGCCGTCTGGTGCCGATTTCTGTGACGATATCGCCGAAAATATCCAGCCATGGCAGCAACTTCGGCGGCAGCGCCCGGATGTCGAAGCCGAGATCGAGGCTGGTGATGCCACCGGTCGGCAATTCACTGACGAGGATCTCATGACCAAACATTTTGCTCAGGCTGGCGGCGTGCATGGCGATGTCGTCCCGCAGGTCGGAGACGGCCAGTTGCGGTAGCA
>JAIRRG010000055.1 GCA_031256095.1 Desulfobulbaceae bacterium | reverse complement strand
CACCGGATTGGCCGTCTCATCCTGGCCAAGCGGCGTACTGTCGTCATAGAGGTTGGGGATGGCTATGACAATCGCCTGCAGGCGTTCCTCAATGGCTGCCAGCTCGACGTCCAACAGTTTGATCCGGTCGCCAGCCTCACGCATGGCGGCAATCAGTGGTTCAGCGGCGGCGTCACCGGCCCGCTTCATGCCGGCTATCTGTTTTGAGGCAACGTTGCGCTGATTTTTCAGGCCTTCCACCTCGGCCAAAACGAGGCGGCGGCGTTCATCGACGGCGGCAAATTCTTCCACCAGGGAAATATCAGCACCGCGCCGGGCGGTTTTTTCTTTGACCAAATCGAGATTTTCGCGGATGAATCGCAGTTCGAGCATGGAAAATCCTCTGGGAACATGGGGAAAATGCTGGCCTTTTGTATCACGCCCTGGAAACGAACGCAAGGATGGCCTTGCCAAGGGAGCGGCGCTTTGCTACCGTCGGCGACATCGTTTTTGTAGGTTGACCACGGAGGAACCGGTATGGATCGGCGGTCTATATTGATTTTTATTCAGGAATTGCGCAAATCTCTCAGGGCCATTCTCATAGCCCTGCCAATTTTAAGCGTAACAATTTTTCTGTTGTCGTCGCGCCTGCTCGCCTTTTTTCAGGGGCGCCTGACTGGAAAATTGTATTTTTTCTCGGTTGCCGAGCCCTTCCTTGCCCACGCCAAACTGTCGCTGGCAGCGGCCTGTCTTGTGCTCGCGCCCTGGTTGCTGTTTGTGTTGTTACGGGCGGCGGCTAAACCTTTCAAGACCAGCCGTCTGTTCGTGGCGACCATGGTTGTGGCAACGACGCTGCTCTTTTACGCCGGAGCCGTCTTCTGTTTTTTTGTCACCCTCCCCTTTGGCATCAAATTCCTTCTCGGATTTTCCTCCGCCGAACTGCAACCGGTGATTTCGATAGACAAATTCGTCCAGTTTGTCATCCTGTTCATCCTCGGCTTCGGCCTAGTGTTTGAACTGCCGGTTGCCATGGTTTTTCTCGGAAAAATAGGCATATGCGGCAGGAAATTCTTCCAGCGCCACCGCCGTTGGGCCATTCTGCTCATCACGATCGCCGCCGCGGTGCTCACCCCAAGCCCAGATGCATTGAACATGGCCTTGATGGGCGTGCCGATCTACCTCTTGTACGAATGTGGCATCATCATCATGATCCTGCTACGGATTCCCTGACAGGTTTCATCAGGGCGGCGCAAACAATCATCAAAACTCGCTCAACATGATGCCCCGCCGCCGCAACAGGGCGGCAGTGACGCCAATGACGCCGGTGACAGCGCAGGAGGGACTACGGGCCTTGAGAAACGCCTGACGGATGCCAAGCATGGTGGCAATCTTGGCGCATTCCTCAGCGCCTCGCAGGAAAAAGTGGGTGACATTGGTGCCGTTTTTCGCTACAATACAAGCCATGCCTGCCAACACATCGTCGCCGTCACCATCACGAATATCCGCCGGTATGCGTGGCGTCGGCAAGCCGCCCAGTTGCTCCGGGCAGCAGGGAATCCAGGCCAGGCCACGCAAGGCGTCAAGACAGGCAGGACTTTCCTGACGGCTACCATCGTAACGGGTGCACAGGCCAACCAGGCAAGCACTGACGAGAATCGGAGGATGTGCCATGAGAAGAACCAGCAGCTGCCGCCATTTATATCAACAAGCCAACAAAACAGGGCAATTTCCCTTGCCAGAGAGACAGCGCCTGTACATCCTGGCCGCCATCCTGTTGATCGTCAGCCTGGCGGGCATGACGCTTGTTCCCGGCATCGGCGGCTTGGCCCTGTACCGGCAACACCAGCAGTCGCAAACCGCTCAGGCAATTATCGCCAAATTGCGAACAGACAACGAACAGGGCCAGAAAAGTATTAACGTCGCCCAGGAAAACCCAGACTTCCTTGTGGAAATCTCCCGCGGCCCCTCATTCAATTTGGTCCAGCGGGATGAAATTATTCTCGATTATTCAAAAAAGTAATGAAAAAGAGGTAGTTCCACTCCTTCTTCCCACCCGGTTTAGCGTTCATCAAGCAGGTTTGAAAAGATGGCACACGCTTTACAGGCATCGAGCTTACCTTTTTTCTCCTCCCCTTCGCAACTGTTGCAGCGCGTACCGGAGATAAACCAGCAGAGATGCCCGCAGTTGAATTCCCAAGCCGGGCAATTTTCCTTTTCCGGGCAAAGCTTTCTCTCCCAGCAGGGGATGGACAGTTTGCCCTCATGACGCTGATTGACGATCAGAAAATAGAGATACCTGGCGATATGCGCCGGGATAACGCGGCAGCCCTGTTCGTAACTGTGGATGGTTTTCAAGCTCATGCCAAGAATATTGGCCAATTCTTGCTGGGTCTTGCCTAGTTTTCGGCGGTAATAACAAAATTCCTCTTTGTTCATACATAACCAGTTTCATGTTTATAAAAAGCCTAACGGGCTGTTTGAAGGCGTTGGGCCCATGAACATTCTTTTCCACCCAGCCTTGCAAATTTTACCCTTGTGTTGATAACTCTCCTACCGCGGTCGCTGTTTGAGTGGGTCAATCATAACCCAGTTGCCTCGCCAGCATTCCATTGACCGCGGACGGACTGGCAAATACGCAAAAGAAGCAAACGGAGACAACCGCCCGAAAGAGATTGACGACCGTTCTGTCTTGACCTGGACGTCACGGAAGATAAAAAGAAACCTCTTCATGGCAATGGCTTGGATAGACATGACCTTGACGCTTGCGTTACGATAATTGTCAATTTTTCAACAACCTGATAGGGTGATAAATAATGGATCGTTGATCTTGACTCATTGACAAAAATAGCAGAATACCCCACCGGCAACAGAAATCCTTCCGAAATCTTTCCGTGCCAACCGCATGCTTTTCCAAAAAACCCTTCCCGAAGAGAAGATACCAGTCGGGAAAAAGGACTACTACAAAGAGGGAGTTAAAGCTGATGGATACTATCAGAGACGGGAAAACTCTGATCTTCACACTTCATGTCGCAATATAAATTTATTTTAACCCGAGCATATCTTCCCTTGAATATTTAGGTACCACGGTCGTTATAGAATTGCCAGCAAAAAAATCGGACAAAAATTGGGAAACGGTGATTGTATCCATGGAGCGTCCCGTGCAAAATCAAACGACAGGAGTTGTACTGTTGAATATGGGCGGCCCAGAAGGCCAGGAAGATGTTGAACCCTTTCTGACGAATCTCTTCTCGGATCGCCATATTATTTGTCTCGGCCCAGCCTTCCTGCAAAAGCCGCTGGCCCGTCTCATCGCCCACCGCCGTGCTCCCCATAGCCGGAAAATGTATGAAACTATCGGCGGCGGCTCGCCACTCAAGGCAATCAGCGAGGCACAGGCGGCGGCATTGGAAAAAGCGCTTGGCGGCGCTGGCCACTACCGAGTACGGGTCGCCATGCGCTACTGGCGGGCCAGGGCTGAGGAAACCCTGACAGCATTGAAAAGCTTTAACGTCACCAGGCTGATCGCTCTGCCCCTGTACCCACATTATTCGCGGACGACCACCGGCTCGTCGCTGGCCGACCTGCGGCGGGCCAAAGAAAAAATTCTACCAGATATACCGATGCTGGAAGTAACGGACTGGCCGGATCACCCTCGTTACATCACGGCGCTGGCCACTTGCCTGGAGGAAGGATTACAGCAATGCGCCAGCGGTCAACCACGCCTCCTGTACAGCGCCCACAGCCTGCCGCAGGCGGTTATTGATGCCGGCGACCCCTATCTTGACCAGCTGAGACGGACCATCGCCGCCCTGGAGAAAGAAACTGGCGTCCCAGGAACACTGTGCTTCCAGAGTCGGGGGGGGCCGGTGCGCTGGCTTAGGCCGGAAACCAGCGACGTCATCGCCGAATGTGCCCGGACCGGGGAAAAGGAGGTGCTGGTGATGCCGATCAGTTTCGTCTCTGACCACATCGAAACCCTGTACGAAATCGGTATTCTTTTAGCTGGACAGGCGGCCAAGCACGGCATACGCCTCATCGCCTCCCCGTCGCTGAACACCAGGGAGGATTTCATCGCCTGCCTACGTGATCTGACGCTTTCGTTTCACTCCTGACCACGCGCCGAGACTGGCGCCAATTCGCAGCGCATCCGCACGTTGAGGAGGATGGCCACACCGAGCATGGTGGTCAAAAGCGAGGAACCGCCATAGGAGATCAGCGGCAGCGGCACGCCAACCACCGGGAAGCTGGCCATCACCATCAGAAGGTTGATGATGGCTTGGCAGGCGATCATTAACACGACGCCGTAGGCGAGCAAGACGCCAAAACGGTCGCGGGCGCGCATGGCGATCCACAGCCCCCAAAGCAGAAACAGCATGTAGACGCCAACAAAGAAGAGGCTGCCGATGAAACCCCATTCCTCACCCCAGACCGCGAAGGCGAAGTCGGTATGGCGCTCCGGCAGGAAACGCAATTGAGCTTGGGTACCCATCAGATAGCCACTGCCGGCCAAGCCGCCGCTGCCGATGGCAATTTTCGACTGTAGTATCTGGTAGCCTTGGCCCATTGGATCAGCCAAGTCCGGATGAAAAACCGTCTGAATGCGTTTTATCTGATAGGCTTTGAGATAGGGACCGAGAAGAGTGTCCATATTCTCGACATTTTTCCAGACCACCACCACCACGATGATGCCGATGAGCGCCACTGGGATCAGGGTCGAATGCCGGACCCCGGCCACGAGCGTCATGAGCAGGGCGATGATCAGAAGAATGCCGGCGCTGCCTAAATCAGGCTGGGCGAACACCAGAATGGCTGGAAGGAGCGCAAACAGCGCCGGCTTGATCAAATCTTTGAGACCGTAGCCGTCGGCCACCTCGCGGCGGGCATAGTAACTGGCCAAGCTGATGACCAGAATCAACTTTTGCATTTCCGAGGGCTGAAGCTTGATGATGCCCAGGTCGATCCAGCGCTGGGCGCCGCCGGCGCTGTTACCGAAGACATCAACGATCACGAGCAACACAATTCCTGCCCAATAGATTGCCCAGTTCCACTTTTGCAGCAACTGGTAATCAAAAAACTGGACAAAGAAACAGACCGCGAAGCCAGCGGTCATAAACACCGCCTGTTTAATAAACGGCGACTGACCATGATGGTGGACGATGGCGTTCAGTGACATCGAACCGCTAAACAGGTTAATGAGGCCCATTGAGCAGAGCAAAGCGACCAAAATCAGCAAGACCACGTCAAAACGCGCCAGCAGATGTTTATCCATCTTCATCATCGTCTCAGTCTCCCTCTTCAAGCGGTGGCGCGGCGTCTTCCTCTTCCAAGGGGGCCACGGCTTCCACCGCTTTTCCTCCTTTTTCCGGCGGCAGCCGGTCTTTGAAATACTCCTGCAGAATCGCCCTGGCGATGGGGCCAGCGGCGGAACCGCCATGCATGCCGTGTTCAACCAAGACCGTGACCGCGATCTCCGGCTTTTCCGCCGGGGCGTAGCAGGTGAACCAGGCATGATCGCGGTATTTGTAAGGAATCGCCGCCTCCTTCAGACCCTTGTACTGGGCAAGACGCACCACCTGGGCGGAACCAGTCTTGCCGGCGATGTCCAAACCCTTGATCGCCACTCGGCGCGCCGTACCCCGTGGCCCCTGTACGACATCCATCATGCCTTGACGGATGATGTCCATATAATCCTTGTTCAGGGGAATCTGCTCGGCCACTTCCGATGAAAAACGTTTCACCTGACCGGAGTGAATATCAATAATTTTATCAATGATCATCGGCTTCATGCGGACACCGCCCGTGGCCAAAGTTGCGGTCATCAGGCAAATCTGGAGCGGTGTCACCGTGTTAAAACCCTGGCCGATGGCCACCGACAGGGTCTCGCCATC
Source organism: Desulfobulbaceae bacterium (assembly GCA_031256095.1). Taxonomy (GTDB): domain Bacteria; phylum Desulfobacterota; class Desulfobulbia; order Desulfobulbales; family Desulfocapsaceae; genus UBA8130. Next base: position 5,590 of record JAIRRG010000055.1, on the reverse strand, counting down.
ATGCCACTTCTCCCGTTTCGTCCGCAGCTTCCACGCCTTGCTCGGAATCGTGCCGGTCTTTTCATTTTCCATCTCAATGCCGCTCAAAATCCCTAAGCCCATCTTGTTGGCAAATTCGGCGAGGCGGTCAACGCCAACCTTTTGGCCGACCGTATAAAAATAGGTATCGCAGGATTCGGCTACCGCCCGCCGCAACTCAACGAGGCCGTGGCCACTGTGCTTCCAGCAGCGGTAGGTGCGGTTACCGAATTTGTAGTAGCCAGGACAGAAAAAAGAGGTGTCTTTGGTGATGACGCCCGAAGAGAGACCGGCCAAGGCCGTAATCATCTTGTATGTCGAGCCGGGCGGATAGGTGGCCTGCACCACCTTGTTCATTTGCGGATTTCTCGGATTGTCCTGCAAAGCCTGCCAGTTGACCTTAGAAATGCCGCCGATGAATTGGTCGAGCGGTAACTCCGGCGCCGACACCGAAGTCAGGATCCGCCCGGTATTGACTTCCATGACCACCACTGCCCCGGCCAGGTCGTTTTTGGTCATGATACCTTCCACCATCCGCTGCATCGGCGCGTCGAGGGTCAGGTAAATATCTTTGCCGGGAAAAGGCTCGTCCTTTTTGATACGTTCCTGGACAAAACCATGCGAATCAACCACGGTCTGCAACTCGCCCTTTTCACCGTGCAAATCCTCTTCGCGCAACCGCTCCAGTCCCCGTTTGCCAATCAGGTCACCGCTGGCAAAGCGGCGCTCCTCCTCCGCTAGTTGTTCCAGTTCGTCCTTGTTGATGATGCCTAGATAACCAATCAGATGCGACATCAAATTGCCGTAGGCGTAGACGCGCACTGGCTGCACCTGAATGTCAACCCCAGGAAAATCAGTATTTTTATGGCTTTCGATATAGGCAAGCGTCTGCCAATCAATATCCTTTTTCAGCACCACCGGCATGTGTTGCGGCGTGTCGGCGGCCTCGCGAAAGCGGTCCCAGATGGTTGAGACTTCCTCATGCAGCACCGGTGCCAGATTTTTTACGAGCATTTCCGGGTCGGTGGCATCCTCACGCATGAGGACAACGTTGAACGACGGGCGGTTGGTAACAATTTCCTCGCCGTTGCGGTCGAGGATCTGGCCACGCGGCGCCGCCAACTTTTGGATGCGAATGCGATTGGAAATGGCTTTTTGCTCGAATTCCTGCCCGTGTTGGATCTGCAGGTCGTACAAACGGTAGACAATCAGAGCGAATAAGAAAATGATAGCAAAACAAAATAGGTAGGTGCGCCGCCGCAGGCGGTCAATTGTTTCTTCGTCGCGCTCGGTGATTTCGGCCAACTCCGGAAATAACGGCTTGATCCCGGATCGTTTCTTGATCACGGATGCCTCCGCCCATTGAAGCTTTTCGCCATCGGCCGCCCGCGCGATGAAAATCGTTCCGCCGAGGCCAAGAGCGCGTCGAAGACCCTGAACAGGCCCCAAGCCAGCACCGCGAACCACAGGACATCGCGCAAGAGTGGCCACCAGGCCTGCTCCTCTGTTCCTTGACCAACGACCAACGAGACGAAAAGGGAAAACAAGCGGGACAGCACGAAGGCGAGGACGCCTAAAGGAATTTGATAGAAAGATTCGCGGATCGGAATGTTGCGGGTAAAAGTTTTCAGGAGAATGAATACCACCAGACACTGAATGGCGTAGATGCCCAAGCGTAGACTGGTCGTCACTTCAAACATCCAGGCGGTGCAGAAAACCAAAAGCAGCCCCGGCAGCCAGGCGAAACGGTAAGCGACGAAAACGACAAGGATAAAGACCAGGTCTGGGCTGCCCCAGGCCAATGGTACCCCCCGCAAAAAGGTGGTCTGGACAACCACAGTGATGACCGCGACAAGAAAAAAAAACAGAAAAGTCATGGCCAGCACCTAACGCCTCTGATTTCCGTCGGAAGGTTTTGCCGCCTTTTCTTTCGCCTTCATCATCGTTTCGAAACCGGCGGGGTCACTGCTGACGCCAAGTTCTTTCATCGCCTTCCTGCGATCAGTGGGATCAATCAGGACATAGTCCAGCCGTTGGAAATCAACGGCCGGCTGCACCTCGATCTTGAGAAACATTCCCGACTGCTGCTTGTCGACATACGAGACTTTGCCGAGCGGAACACCTGATGAATAAACGCCTCCTATACCGGCGGTGACAATTATATCGCCGGCGGCTACATCGACGTTTTTCAGGACATATTCGAGGACGTAACCGCTGCCACTCACTCCCGTTCCCTTGAGGATGCCGCGGACCCGGTTTTTTTGCACGAGGGCGTCGATGGCCGAGGATGGGGAATTGGCGAGAAGCACCTTGCAGTAGTTCTCCGAAACATGGACCACCTGGCCAACGACACCTTCCGGGGTCAGTACCACCATCCCTTCCAGGACGTCATCGCGTTTGCCCCGGTCGAGGACGATGGTGAAGAGCGAGGCATCGCCACCGACGACGCGAGCTGAAATGGCTGGGAATTTTTCCTGCTCCTTGAAATGCAACTGTTCCTGCAAATGGCGGTAGGTGCTGTAGGCTTCGCGGAATTCGCTCAACTGCTGCAACAGCTCGGTATTGCGGCGCAGGTAGAGATCTCTTTCCTGGCGTATGGAAGCTGTACTACGCAGGGAATCGGTCGCCTGCCCAACGCCGTCGCCAAAGCGCGTGGCGAACGATTGTAAAGGCGCAATCGTCTCTAAAGTCAACTGGTGCAAGACGCTGAAACGCTCGCCCAAAAGGAGCCAAAACAGAAAAAAACCAAGAAATAGCAGGGCAATGACCGCAACCGCGGGAACGCGCAGAAAGGCAAGGCGGGAGGCCCCTTTTCTCGATTCGATCTTTTTTTTCGTCCTATTCACGGCGCATACGGATGAAAGGCTTCATCGGCCAGGCAAGCAGCCGGAAAACCAGGATTCCTGCCATCAATCGATGGTCACTTCGCGCAGAATATCGAGATTGTCCAACGCCCGGCCAGAACCCAGTACCACCGACGACAACGGGTCGTCGGCGACGATAATCGGCATTCCAGTTTCGTTGCGCAGGCGCTTATCGAGGTTTTTCAGGAGGGCGCCACCACCTGTCAAGACAATTCCTTGATCGACGATGTCGGCTGCCAGCTCCGGCGGCGTCATTTCCAGGGCGACGCGCACCGCCTCGACGATGATATCGACCTGCTCGGCAATGGCGAAAGCTATCTCGGCGGCGGTGATGGTCAGCATCTTCGGCACGCCGGACACCAGGTCACGGCCCTTGACATCCATCGTCTCGTAAGGTTCTTCCGGGATGACATCACCGATGGTGGTTTTGATCATCTCAGCCGTGCGCTCGCCAATGGCCAGATTATGCTTGCGTTTGATATATTGCAGAATCGCTTCGTCCATCTTGTCGCCAGCCACTCGTACTGATTTGGCGTAGACGATGCCGGCAAGCGAAATGACCGCCACTTCGGTGGTGCCGCCACCGACATCAATGATCATATTGGCGGTCGGCTCGGTGATGGGCAGGTCGGCGCCAATAGCCGCCGCCATTGGTTCCTCAATAAGAAAGACCTCGCGGGCACCCGCCGATTCGGCCGATTCCTTGACCGCCCGTTTTTCGACCTGGGTAATACCCGACGGCACGGAGATCATGATGCGCGGATGTACCAAAGTGCGGCGTTTATGCACCTTATTGATGAAATAGCGCAGCATCGCCTCGGTTACCTCGAAATCGGCGATAACGCCATCCTTCATCGGCCGGATGGCAACAATGTTGCCGGGCGTCTTGCCGAGCATCATTTTCGCTTCGTGACCGACGGCCAGAACCTTGCTAACCCGGCCTTCCTGACGTACGGCAACCACCGACGGCTCACGCAGGACGATGCCTTGGCCTTTAACATAGAGAACAGTATTGGCGGTTCCAAGGTCTATGGCCAGATCGTTGGACAGCCAGCGGAAAAGAAACCCAAATGGCGAGAACATGCGCGAAACCTCAAGTCACAGGAGTGATGGCAGGTGAAGATGAATGAAGTAAGCAACAAAAAATCAGGCGGCGGGCCAGGGGCCAGGCAACGAAAAGGAACAATTTGTTTTGGCTTCTATTCTATTCGCCGCACTAAAAAAACCGGTCGAAAATACCAGAACAACCGCATCGATGCAAGGCTATACTCTGTCATATGAATAATTCCACTTATTGCCAGCAGGCTCTACTCGTCAGCCACGCCCGTTTTACTGATTGACAGTGCTACTGCCGCGACAATACGTTTATTCACATGCCATCTTCTTCCTTCGGATTTTTTAGCATACCACAACAATCAATAATGACTGGAGCGATCAACCTCGTCATGTCAAAACAAAGGCGGCAGCGCCCGGTGAGGATATAAAAAAGGACGGCTACGCGCCAAAATATCCTGACAAATCATATTTTCCGCGTCGCCGTTCAGTGGGCGGAATTCTGTTCAATGCCGGTCAGTTCTGGCAGCATATGCGGCAGCACGCTGGGCGTTTTGAACAGGGTCTCGCCTTCCTTGATGACAATGGCAGACTCCAGCACCTCGTCCATATGCTCGACCAAGGTCACATTGAGTTTTTCCCGGATTCTTTCCGGCACATCGCTTAAATCCCGCTCATTGTCTTTGGGGATCAGCACATGGGTGATATTGCCGCGTTTGGCGGCTAGTAATTTTTCGGTCAGCCCGCCAATCGGCAAGACACGCCCGCGCAGGGTGATTTCACCGGTCATGGCCAGTTCGTGCCGAACCGGCAGTTTAAGCAGTACCGAGGCCAGGGTGGTGGCGATGGTGATGCCGGCCGATGGCCCATCTTTCGGAATCGCTCCTTCCGGTACGTGGACGTGAATATCGAGTTTCTGATAAAAATCCGGCTCCAGCCCCAAGCGCCCGGCCCGCGAGCGGACATAGGTCAAGGCCGCTTGCGCGGACTCCTGCATGACATCGCCCAGCTTGCCGGTGATGGTCATTTTGCCGGAACCAGGCATAACCGTCGCCTCGATCTGCAGCAGTTCACCACCTACTTCTGTCCAGGCCAGGCCGGTGCTCAGGCCGATTTCGTCGTGTTCCTCGGCCAGGCCGTAACGGTATTTCGGTGTGCCCAAGCCGCTTTTGACCGCCTCGGCGTCGAGCTGGTATTTCTTTGACCGTTCCTTTTTTTTCAGACGATCGCGGGCAATCTTGCGGCATAACGAGGCAATGGATCGTTCCAGGCCGCGGACTCCGGCTTCTTTGGTATAGCGGCGGATGATTTCCAGGAAAGCGTCGTCGCCAAGGGCGATGTCGTCCTTTTTGAAGCCATTTTCCCGCAACTGCTTCGGCAAGAGATAATCGGCGCCAATACGTAGCTTTTCCTCCTCGGTATAGCCATTGATCTGGATGATTTCCATGCGATCGCGCAACGGCGGCGGGATGCTGGGCAGGGTGTTGGCGGTGGTGATGAAAAATACCCCGGACAGATCGTAATCCATATCCAGATAGTGGTCGTTGAAGGCGACGTTCTGTTCCGGGTCAAGCACCTCGAGAAGCGCCGCCGACGGATCGCCGCGGAAGTCCATCGACATCTTATCGACTTCATCCAGGCAGAAGACCGGATTC
>JAIRRG010000218.1 GCA_031256095.1 Desulfobulbaceae bacterium | reverse complement strand
TCAGCACCACGCCACACTTGCCACTTGGTTGATCATGGCCGGACTGATGCTCAACGCCGCGGTGCCGCCACTGCACTCCTGGTTGCCGGATGCCTACAGCAAAGCGACCATTACCGGCGCGGTTTTCATGTGCGCCTTCACCACCAAGACGGCGGTCTACACCTTGGCGCGGGCCTGTGCCGGTTTCGATATTCTCATTTATCTCGGCGTGTTCATGGCGATTCTTGGCATCATTTATGCCTTGAAGGAAAACGACGTCCGCCGCCTCCTCGGTTGGGAGATTATTAGTCAGGTCGGTTATATGGTCGCCGGTGTCGGCATTGGCACGGCCTTAGCCATCAATGGCACGGCGGCGCATGCCTTCGCCCACATTTTGTACAAAGGCCTGCTCTTTATGGCCGCCGGCTCGGTTATCAAAGCAACCGGTACCAGCAAGTTCACCCAATTGGGCGGCTTGTATAAAAAAATGCCGATGACCATGCTCTTTCTGTTGATTGGCGCCGTGTCGGTCTCCGGTTTTCCGTTCTTTTCCGGCTTCGTCAGCAAGTCGATGATTATCACCGCCGGTTTTGAAGAGCATCTGCCGCTGGTTGGTTTCGCTCTCATGATGGTGTCGGCGGGAACCTTCCTCGTGGCTGGCCTGCGGCTGCCGAACTTGATTTTCTTCGGCGAATTCAAAGGCGAGCAGGAAGTTTATGACAAAGCGGGCGAACCGTCGTGGAACATGTCCATGGCCATGGCCATAGCCTCGATACTCTGTTTCGCTTTCGGCACTTTCTATCCCATATTGTACACGATGCTGCCCAATCCTGGTGTTGAGTATAACCCTTACACTACCTATCACATGGCCGAGACCCTGCAGGTGTTGGCCTGGACGGCCCTAATCTTCGCCTTCATCAAAGACCGGATTGGCGCCAAAACCAACACCATGCTTGACCTTGATTGGGTGTATCGACGCGGTGGCCATGGCTTCCTGTGGCTGGCCAGTAAACCGCTCCAGGGCATAGATACGGCCTGGGGAGAAGTGTACCGGGTGATTGGCTTGGTGCCGCTCATGATTATTGCCCGATTCTGGGGATGGTTTGACTGGCATGGGATTGATGGCGTGGTTGACGGAATCGCTCGCGGTGTCCGCCGGTTGGGGGCTGGGGTGAGCAGTGGCTTGCAACGCGGTCAGATACAGTATTCGCTGTTTTTCACAATAACTTTCGCCGCATTGGTCCTGCTGGCCTTTGTTTGGCGTTAATTGATTTTCAAAGGTTATCCCGTGATGGAACAACTACTGATACATACAGAGGCGCCGGTGTTGAGCATTCTCATTTTCTTGCCGCTGCTTGCCGTTATCCCCCTCTTATGCGGCGTCAACGACAGATTTGCCCGGACGTGGACGCTGATCATCACGTCGATAGTCGCCCTGTATTCCCTGCAGCTGTTGTTCGGGTTTGATACAACCACCACAGCCTTTCAGTTTTGCGAAAAACATCCGTGGATTACAGCGCTCAAGGCCAATTATGTCATTGGCCTTGATGGCATTTCCATTTTGCTGGTGCTCTTGACCACCTTGATCATGCCATTTTGTGTCCTGGCCTCATGGACCTACATCAACAAACGGGTACCCGCTTTCATGGTTTGCCTGTTGGTGATGGAATCGGCGATGATCGGGGTTTTCGTTGCCCTCGATTTCTTGCTCTTCTATGTGTTCTGGGAGGCAATGCTGATCCCGATGTATCTGATCATCGGTATCTGGGGTGGCCCGCGCAAAATATACGCTTCCATCAAGTTTTTTCTGTACACGTTGGCCGGCTCGGTACTGCTGCTGGTCGCGATTATCTGGCTGTTCGTCCAGAACAAGTATAGCTTCTATATTCCCGACATGATGTGGCAGGGCTACAGCTTCACCGCCCAGATTCTTGTGTTTCTGGCCTTCTTTTTGGCCTTCGCCATCAAGGTGCCGATGTTCCCTTTCCACACCTGGTTGCCGGCGGCCCACGTCGAAGCGCCGACCGCCGGTTCAGTGATCCTGGCCTCGGTGTTGTTGAAAATGGGCACCTACGGTTTTCTGCGCTTCGCCCTGCCGATCACGCCTGAGGCCACGCTTTATCTGGCTCCCGCTATTTTGTGGCTGTCGGTGGCTGGCATTATCTACGGCGGTTTTACCGCTTTGGCGCAAAGCGACATGAAAAAGCTGATCGCTTACTCGTCAGTCGGCCATATGGGCTTTGTTACCCTAGGCATTTTCATTCTCAACCGCCAGGGCATTGAAGGCTCGATCTTGCAGATGATCAACCACGGCGTGACCACCGGCGCTCTCTTCCTCTGCGTCGGCATGATTTATGAACGTACCCACAGCCGGGAATTACGCTCCGCCACCGGGATCGGCAAATACATGCCGTTCTATGTGACCTTTCTCACCTTTTTCTCCCTGTCGTCGTTCGCCTTCCCGGGCACAAACAGCTTTGTTGGCGAGTTCATGATCTTGGCTGGAACATTTTCCTTTGATGTCGTCCACGGCAAATTCCCCTACCTTGCCTTGGCGGCCATTCCCGGCGCGGTACTGGCGGCGGCATATATGTTGAGAATGTTGCAGAAAATCATCTGGGGCGGCACCGATAATCCCGATCAGTCATGGCTCAAAGATATTAACAAACGAGAGATCATTACCTTGGCGCCGTTTTTGCTCTTTGTCTTTTGGATTGGCCTGGCGCCGCAACATTTTCTCGACCTGATGGACGCGAGCGTCGCCAATCTGCTCAGCCAGTTTGCGGCATATGGTGGGCATGGGGCAACAGCCGTCGGACAGCTTCTCCCATAATTTTTCAAAATTATCGCACCCATAGATAGGTAAGCCGATGCTATTTCTACCGGAATTGACAGTTATGGCCGCTGGGCTGGTCTTTTTTGGCCTCAGCCTCATCGCCAGCAAACCAGAGGTAGTACGGAACATCTCCTATGCGTTCTACGCCATTCTTTCCCTCATCTGTCTGGGCACGCTGTACCTGCACAGTACTGGAGACCTGTTCTCTGGCGTTTTCCGGGTTGATATGTTTTCGCAACTGTGCAAGCTGGCGATTGCTCTGTCGGCTTTGGTGGTCGTCGTCATCTGCGGCAGCCATGAAGGAATCCGAAGACTCTTTTTCCCGGAGTACCAACTCTTTCAGGCGGTTGCGGTGCTCGGCCTGATGATGTTGGTTTCAAGCGTTGATTTACTGGCGATTTTTGTCGCGCTGGAACTCTCCTCTTTCGCCGTCTACATCATGGTGCCACTGCGCTTCGATCAAGATTGGAAGATATCCATCCACATAGAAGCCGGCATCAAATATCTGCTGTTTGGCATTATCGCCACTGGCTTCATGCTGTTTGGCATGAGCTATATTTATGGTCTGACCGGCTCAACCCATATCGCCGACATTGCCAAGCACCTACCCACTCTGCTGCATGAACCGGTTTTGGTTATTGCCGCGCTCATGGTCATGGCTGGTTTCTTCTACAAACTCGCTTTCTTTCCTTTCCATTTTTGGGTGCCGGATGTCTACGAGGGCGCCTCAAACGAGACCACCGCTTTTATCACCGCCGCCCCGAAGATTGCCGCCGTCGCTCTGTTGATACGCCTAGCCATGCTGTTCCATATTGGTGGCGACACTATTGCGGTAATCCTGTCCATCTGCGCCGTTCTCTCGATGTTTTACGGCAATCTTTCCGCCTTGGTGCAGAAAGATATGAAGAGAATGCTGGCTTTTTCCGGCATCGCCCATGCCGGTTTCGTCATGTTGGGCGTACTGACCTTTCAGACGATGGGCTACGCCACGGCGGCGTACTATATTTTTGGTTATATACTGATGCTTCTCGCCTGTTTTCTCGTCATCTGCTGCATTGCCAAAAGCGGCGGCAATGTCGCCATCAGCGATTTCACCGGCCTGTATCAGCGCGCTCCTCTGCTCGCGATCACGCTTCTCATCGCCCTTTTTTCGTTGGCTGGGATTCCACCATTCATCGGCTTCACCGGTAAGTTCATGCTCTTGGTCAGCGCCTTCAAAGAAGGACATCACATCCTGGTGACGTTGGCCGCGATTAATACCGCCATTGGCATTTACTACTACCTTTCGGTGGTGCGCCTCACCTTCTGTACCGCCGATGAAAGCCAGGAGCAGGTCTCTATCACTAAGCCAAGCTTTTTCATGCGGGTAATTGCTCTCGTTTTGCTGTTTGCCATTGTTTATTTTGGTGTGCTGCCCCATCATTTCCTTGACCTGATGCAGGAGGCGCTGAAGGTGGCTACTCTTTGATCTTTTTTCTTGAACATTGTTTCCCGACAACGCGGGGCGGCGATGGCGCTTGCCCTGCGTTATTTTTTTATGACGTTTTTTCTCCCCAATCGCTTACTTTATGGCATGCTATTAACTCTGTCCGCTTGGCGTCGCTCTCCTTATTCTTCATAAGTTGGTGCAGCCGCTTAACCAATAACAATATTTCACACTTACCTTTCGGCGCTTTCGGGTACAGCTGATTTGCCCAGTTGCCGTTTGTCTTTCTTTGCCAAGACCGTCCCGGCCATGCCCGATTATGAATACGACACCCTGAATGAGGCCCAGCGCCGCGCCGTCACGACGACGACCGGGCCGGTCCTGGTTATTGCCGGAGCCGGCAGCGGCAAAACCCGCACTTTAGTGCACCGCGTCGCCTATCTGTTGGCCGAAGGCGTCGAACCCTGGCATATTCTTCTGCTCACCTTCACCCGCAAGGCGGCCCAGGAAATGCTGTGGCGGGCCGCCAGTCTCGTCGGTAATTTTAGCTCCCAGGTGACAGGCGGCACCTTCCACGCCATTGCCAACAATTTGCTGCGCCGTTACGCCGATCTGCTTGGCTATCCGTCCTCTTTTTCCATTATCGACCAGGCCGACGCCGAGGGCATTGTCAATCTATTAAAATCGTCACTGGGCCTGGGGCGGGAAAACCGGCAATTCCCCTCGAAACGCACCATCGTCAGCATATTGAGCGGCGCGGTAAACCGCTCCATATCCATCGAAGACCTCATCGACCGCCACCACTCCCACTTGGCCGAACATCTCGACGACCTCTTGACGCTGTATCAGCATTATCAAAGTTACAAGCGGCAACATGCCTTGATGGACTATGACGACCTGCTGGTCAACTGGCGGCGTCTCTTGATTGAGCAGCCGGAAGCACGGGAAGCTCTGTCACGGCGCTTCGCTTACATCATGGTTGATGAATACCAGGACACCAACCTGATTCAGGCCGAGATCGTCCGGCTGCTTGCCGCCAGCCATAATAACGTTATGGTGGTCGGCGACGATTCCCAGTCGATTTACTCTTTCCGCGGCGCCGACTTTCACAACATCATGCGCTTCCCGGAACTGTTCCCCGACGCGACGCTCATCAAACTGGAAGAAAACTACCGTTCCAGCCAGCCAATTCTTTCTCTCACCAACGCTATAATCGAAGCGGCCGCCGAGAAATACGCCAAGACCCTGTTCAGCCGCATCGAAGGCGGCGACAAACCAAAGCTGTACGCGGCCCAGGACGAGCGCGACGAGGCCTTGTTCGTCGTTGAGGCCATTCAAAAACTTGTGGCCGATGGCGTCCCGGCGCGGGAAATCGCCGTGTTGTTTCGTTCCGGTTTCCATTCTTTCAAACTGGAACTGGAATTGACCTCCTTGGGCTTCGATTTTGAAAAACGCGGCGGTCTGAAACTGACTGAATCGGCGCACATGAAAGATGTCCTGGCCTTTCTGCGCCTCTTGGTCAATCCCCGCGACGGCCTGAGCTGGAGCCGGGTCTTTTTGCAGCTTGACAAGATTGGTCCGAAAACGGCGCAGAAATTCACCGCCGCCCTGATCAGCGCTGCCGATCCATGGCAAGAACTTCAGGCCTTGCCAGTTTCAGCCTCCGTCCGCGTCGGTTTCGCCGGCCTGTGCCGCTTTTTTGCCGGCTTACGCCAGGAGGATGCCCCGCCGCTTGCCCTCTATGAAAAAATCCTTGAATATTATCAGCCAGTTTTCCAGCGGCTCTATGCCGACGATTACCCGAAGCGGCAGAAAGATCTCGACCAGTTGAAGAGCATCATCAGCGGTTATGCCGACATACAAAGCTTCATCGACGATACCACGCTCGACCCACCCGATACCGGCGGTTCGGTGAACCGTGACCGTCTGGTTCTCTCAACCATCCATTCCGCCAAAGGATTGGAATTCGACGCCGTGTTGGTCATTGGCTTGGCTGAAGGACGTTTTCCGCACAGCGCCGCTGGCATCATGGGCGCGCAATGGGAAGAGGAGCGGAGGCTGCTCTACGTCGCCGCCACCCGCGCCCGCAAGCATCTCTGGTTCACCTATCCCGGCGAATTGATGCCCCCTGACCGCATGTTCAAACGGGTGGCAATGTCGCCTTTTCTCGGTGAAATTCCGCCGCACCTTTACGAGCGTCTGCGCCCCCGCCACAGGTCCATTCCTGCCAGCTTCGCCAGGCCGGTGGCGACCGCTACAATGATAAAAGCGGCGACGGCAGCCGATCTGACCCCAGGCCGCCGCGTCAGCCATGCCTTTTTCGGGGCTGGAACCGTGACAGCCTTGGCCAGTGAAGGCAGGCTGGATGTCCATTTTGATCGCCACGGCCTGAAAACCCTGCATCTTGATTACGCCAAATTAATGCTCTTATAGAACGGACAAGCTGCCCAACTGGATGCCGTTATGAATTTTACCGAAGCCGAAAACTATCTGAATGCCCTTCAGATGCACAAAATCAAGCTGGGCCTGGAAGCGATGCAATCCTTCCTCGCCAAAGTCGGCAGCCCGGAACGGCGCATGCGCTTCGTCCATGTGGCGGGAACCAACGGCAAGGGATCGGTCTGCGTTACCCTCTTGACCGCCCTGAAACAGGCCGGTTTTGCCGTTGGCATGTATACCTCGCCGCATTTCAGCACCGTGCGCGAACGCATCCGTTTGAACGATGCCTCTATTTCTGAAGAGGAATTCGCCGAACTGGCTGAAAAAGTCATCGATGTTTTGGGCGAAGAAGTCATTACCTACTTTGAATTCGTCACCGTTGTGGCGCTGTTATGGTACGAGCGGAAACGGCCCGACCTGGTTATCCTGGAAACCGGTATGGGCGGGCGGCTGGACGCCACCAACGTGGTGACGCCGCTGCTCTCGGTCATTACCAGCATCAGCATGGATCACCAAGCCTACCTCGGCGACACCTTAGCCGCCATCGCTTCGGAAAAGGCCGGAATTATCAAAGAAAATATCCCGGTGGTGGCAGCGGGCGGCGCCGCTGAGGTCATTGAGGTGTTCATGAATACAGCGAAGAAAAAACACGCCCCTCTTTATCTCCTGGGGCGGGATTTTTTCCATGAAAACGACAGCGCGCCATTTTGGCGTTGGCGCGGCCAGACACCGCCATTATCAGGAGAAATCACTGACCTTGCCTGTGCCATGAAGGGCAGCTATCAGCATGAAAACGCGGCCCTGGCCATCGCCGCTTTACGGCTTCTGACCAGGCATGGCTTCAAGGTTGACGAAGCAACCCTGCGGGCGGCCCTTCTGTCGGTACGCTGGCCGGGCCGGCTGGAATTGTTCCAGCTTACCGGCTCGGCGCTGCGTCAGGCGCTGCCCAGCGTCAACAGCGAAAGCGCCCGATTTTTGCTTGATGGCGCCCACAATCCCGATGGCGTCGACAAACTGGCCGCCACCCTGCGCGCCGATTACGCTGGCCTGCCGCTCACCCTGCTGTGGGGGGCGATGAGTGACAAGGACATCCGAGCCGGTCTCGCCTGCCTGACGCCGCTGTGCCAGCACGTG
>JAIRRG010000212.1 GCA_031256095.1 Desulfobulbaceae bacterium | reverse complement strand
GCACAAGGCGGTGGCCCTTGGCTTCAATGCCAGCGTCATCTATACGGTCAATCGCGCCAATATCAATCATCTGACCGATATGATTCCATTTTTATCGGGAATCGGCGTCAGGCGCTTCTTTATCCAGGTGATTGGCCTGCGCGGCAAATCAGCGCCGCGAAGCGATAATCTCGGCGACAGTCTTGGCGACAACCTTCAGGTCAATCGTGCCGAGTGGCTGGCCGTGGTGCCAGAGGTGGCGGTCAAGGCGGCAAGGGCAGGAATTCACGTTACCTACCCCAAGGTGTTTCTGGAGCCGGATGAAGCATTTGCCTGCGCCGGCCTGGTGGCGGAAAATTACTTTATTTTCCCCAATGGCCGCGTTTACCGTTGCCCGCTTTGCGAGGATTACCCCATTAACAGCTACAAAATAGCCGGCAATTCCCTGATCAAAGAAAACGGCCTGCGTGAGGATGCCTTTTTCGCCCTCAATATTGCCGAAGGCTGCGTCATGAACAAATTGTTGCAGCCCGATACCATTGAGTATACGGCCAGCGGCCAGCCGCTGCGCCGCATTTCCTGTTGTCTGCTCAAACAAGAAATCAGGCCAAAGTGAAGGTGGCCTGCCTCATAAGGAAAACCAACGTAAACAGGGAGAAAGCAAGCCTCTGCATATAACTATTAAAATGCGCTGATACTAACCACGTTGGCCCGAACAAACCAACCTTGTAAATTGACACATCCCGGCCCTTTTGTTACCTTGCTTGGCCTTCCCACCGGCCAACAAAGACTGACCACCGCTCCTTTGTGAAACCGGGTCAAAATACCATTTCATTCACTCCATCATCCTTACATCCATGAGCAAACTTCCGCCAAGGCGGCCGACCCTGGCCGTTTATTCCGGTACTTTTGACCCGATCACCAACGGCCATATCGACATTGTCCAGCGCGCCATGCACCTGTTTGATAAGGTGATAATCACCATCGCCCGCAACGCCAATAAGACACCCTTGTTTTCCCTGGAAGAGCGCGTCGATATGATCCGCACATGTTTTCTCGACGAAACCGAGCGCATCGAGGTGGACGTCATGTCCGGCCTTTTGGTCGAGTATGCGACCCGCCGCGGCGCCACCGCCATCGTCCGTGGCCTGAGAGCGGTCTCCGATTTCGATTACGAAATGCAGTTGGCGCTGGTCAACCGTAAGCTGGAGCGGCAGATCGACACCGTTTTCCTCATGGCCGGCCTGCGCTGGGTATTTCTCAGCTCGTCGATGGTGCGCGATGTCGCCCGCCACGGCGGCGATACCAGTGGACTCGTGCCGTCGCATGTGCGGGCCGCTCTGAAAAATAAATTCCTCTGATCGGTACATGGCAGTTTTTTCCACCCTGTCCCGGCGGTTGCTCTTGGCACTGGGCGTGACCGCCCTCCTCGCTCTAATCGCCCGGCTGGCCGGATTTCAGCCGCCTGTCCCCAAACGCTTTGTTGAAGTGCCGGCGCCGTTACCAACAAACGGGGCCCTGACCCTGGCCGATTGTATCGTCTTCGACCGCGATGGCCAATCTTGGGCCGTGTCACGGCGCTGCACCCACCTGGCCTGTACCGTCAACTACCACGAAGTGGACAACCTTGTCGAATGCCCCTGTCACCAGAGCCGTTTTACCGTAAACGGTCAGGTCTTGCGCGGCCCGGCCAGCCGCCCGTTGCGCCGCTACGCGGTGACGAGACAGGACAACCCACCCCGCTACATCATCACCGTGGACGGTTGATCATGGCGGCTGAGCAGATGGGGCCCGGCGAACGACTACGCGCTTTGCCCTGGGGGGCGATGGCGCTGATTAGCCTGTATGTCTCGGTGGCCTCTGGCATTATCGTCGCCTTGCAATATCAGCCAGGTAATGCCTACCAGTCGGTGGTCATGCTTGATCAGCTCGTTGCCCATGGGGCCTTTGTCCGTTCGCTGCATTTTTATGCAAGTCAAGCCTTCTTCTTGCTGCTCATCGCCCATTTCCTGGCCACCACGCCACGTTTCGTCGAAATGGACCGGGCCGAATACCTGCGCCTGACCACTGTCTTACCGGTCACGATATTGCTGCTGTTCACCGGCTACGTCCTGCGCGCCGACAACACCGGGGCATCGGCCGGGCGGATCGCCGAAAGCATTATCCTCGCTATTCCGTTTATTGGAAAAAGCTGCAACAGCCTGTTTATGGCCATCTCAAGCCATGGCCTTGGCCGGATATTTCTCCACCATCTGGTGACGCTGAACGTGCTCCTGCTGCTCTTGGCCTGGCGGCATCTGCACCGCTACCGCGTTGGAACAGGTGATTATCTGTGGCTGGCGGCGCTCTTGGCCATGTTCAGCGCCTTTGTCCCAGCCCCTTTAGACCCCGACCGGCTGGGAACGGTTTCGATCACCGGGCCGTGGTTTTTCTTGGGGATTCAGGAGGCGCTGCGTTATCTCCCAACGCTTGTCGCCGGTATCGGCCTGCCTGCTGGATTCTTCATCGCCCTGGCTTTTCTCCCCCAATATCCGCGGGCGGTTAGCCGCTTCGTCTTTTGCTGGCTGGCCGTTTGGTTAGCCATTTACGGGGCTCTGTCGTTGGTCGCTGTCTGGCGCTGACGGCGCCGATGTGCCTTTGGCCTTTTACTTGTCAAGCCGATCGAAGCGAGCCAGAAGCGCCGCCCGCGCCGTGGCGTGAGGCGAATCCGGGGCCAAGCTTTCCAAAAGCCGCCGGGCGTGGCCGTCGGCGGCAAAGCGCCTGACACTGACCGGAAAATGCATATCGAAGACCCAGGTGGCCAGCAGCATCTTGAAATCGCCGACACTCGTCAGATCGGCATAGGAAGCGACACGGCCCGCCAAGGCCGCCGCGATGATGTTCTTACTGGCCAGGAACGGGTTGTCGGGCAGGCCGTAGACCATGGTTTCGGCGCAGTCGCCTTTACCACTCAATTGCTCGTCCATCAGCCGCAGAATATCCAGTTTGTCGGCGTCGCGGACGACCAGGGTAATCCGTCGCACCGCCTCAGGTAGATGGGCAGGCAGGGCAAAACGATTATGCAACGCCACCGCCGCCGCAATCAGAGAGCGGCATTCCTCGCTATTGAGACAGCCTTCCTGATTAATGACGCGCACACCGGCAATGGCGTGGTTGCATGAAACGCGGTCATTGAAGGTGCGATGGCGCAGATACTGCTCGAAGCGACCAACATCGTGGTAGAGGGCGGCCAGCAGGACGGCGCGGTCCAGGCGGTGCGAGAAGGCTTCGCTGGCGACAATCTCCTGGGCATTGGCCAGGACGCGGCAGGTATGCTGATATTTCAGGCGCATCGGTCCGCTATCCGTCCCGGCTTCGGCTTCGGCGATTTTACGGTCAGCGTAGGCGGCGAACCAGCGCTCGTGCCATGAGATGTCGATTGCGCTCATAAGGCGTTCCTTTCAATTTCTGGATAAAAAATAACAAAGCGCCGTATCCTTTTTACCCAGCCGTGGACGGCCAACAGATAAAAAAAGATGTGGCCAACGCTGGCGACAAGTGATGCCTTTGTGAAAAATAGTATGAATTTTCAATAAAATAAAGAAAATGACGCCTCTCTGGCACGCTGTTCGCTATAAACAGGCTGTGGTCACCAGGTCACGCAATCATGGAAAGACCAAGCGACCAGCGAACAGGAAGTATCAGGTTATGAAACGGCAAACAAATGGCATCGGCAAACCCGGAAAACAACTGTTGATGGCCGCACTACTAATTACGGGCCTGGCCCTGAGCGACACCGGCCAAGCAGAGGCGCATCCAGGCAACCCGCCACCACCGCAATTCGGCAAACCGATGCCGCCGTTGATCGTCCACCTGCCGCTGATACGTTATGACTATGGACCGGCGCCGCCACCACGGCAGTAGCCACTACCGCCACCGCCGCCAAAGAAAGGACTATGGTTTTTCTGGTCATGGCGGTGACAAGTAAGAGATTATCTATAAATAAAAGGTTTACGATATAAGTTTCCATGGTATTTTGTCGAAAACTCTCTTAAGGAGCGATACCATGGCACGAATCAAAACCTGGGAAGTTTCTGATACATTTTGGGCGCTGGCTGAGCCATTGGTCCCAAT
>JAIRRG010000191.1 GCA_031256095.1 Desulfobulbaceae bacterium | reverse complement strand
TAACGGCGGGCCAGCCTTGGGGCCAGCCCTGGCTGTTCAGCGCCGCCCGAGGCGGCATCGTCTGCCCGCCCTGCGCCTGGCCAGAAAGCCCCAACCAAGGCCTCGGCCAAGGCCCTAGCCAAGGCCCCGGCCAGCTCATTCAACCCGGCACCGCCAAGTTTTTATCTTCATGCTTGAACACGCAGCTGGCTCATCTGCAGCGCCTGAAAATCGCCGTGGCGCCGCTTCACGAAGCACTGAACATTTTGCAACATTATGGTGACACCGTTTTGGGGCGGGAAATCGTTTCCTGGCGGTTATTCAGGCAATTGACGGACAATCAGTCGAGATAACGTATCTCGCCGCTGTATTCGGTGCGCCGCCAGCCGTCGGCGTGTTCGAGGATGAGGCCACCGCCCTCGTCGATGTCGATGGCCACTGCCTCGTACTGGGGATTGGTTAAAACATCGAAACCGTGACGCAACCGCCGTCCCAAAGTATTGGTCAACAGACGCCAGGCGGCAAGCAGGCGATGCCCCTCAACCCCTTCCGCCGTTTGCAGCCGTTCTGCCAGCAGCCGTTCTTCTTCATGCAGCAAGAGACCGATATTCCAGCGCAGTTTGACGAGAAAAACGGCAAGGAAATAGGGTAGGGAAATCTCTTGCCCCAACTGGGCGGCCAGGGAGACGGCGCTGTCACGCAGCCCGGTCGGGAAGTCTTGGTTATTGAGGTTGAAGGCTAAACCGGCCAGATCAAATTCCTCTCGGTAACGAGGAGTGGAAAAGCTCTCGATGAGAAAGCCTGCCACCTTGCGGCCATCAAGCAGCACATCGTTGACCCAGCGCAACGAGGCCGAGGCGAAAACCCGGACAGTCTCAGTCGCGGCGACGCCCAGTGCCAGTGGCAGCAAGGCACGGGATGCCGGCAGCATGGTGTTGGCCAGGGCCAGGCATCCCCATAAACCTCCCGGCGGCGCGTGCCAAAGGCGATGGAAACGCCCCCGCGATTCGGAAAGCTTATCGGCGATAACAAGAAAACCGCTAGCCGTGGCCTGTCCGCATTCTTCGTCGGCGGCAATCAGTCGCCGCGCCTCGGCCATGGCCCGTGGCAAAGAGGGATGATGAATCAACAGCGAACCGATATGGCCGCCGCGCCGCAGGATGGTTTGGCGATCGGCCAGGGAAAAATCCAGCCGCCGCCGGGCTTCCGCTTCGAGGAGCGACGGCAGGAAGGCCAGCGTTTCGGCGACAAAATCGTCAGGCGTGGCCGGTGGCATCCCAATCGGCCTTGACCCGGGTAATGATTTTCTGAATCAGCGGCAATTTGTCCGGCGGGCAGACGCCCAAGAGTGGCTCGCCGCGCGCCACCGACACGCCAGGCGTAAAATAAACCGAATAGAGGACGCCGCGCTCGCCTTGATAATACAGCGGTGTATCACGCTTCATCAAGGACATGGTGACGATTTCATCGCCCGGCCCAACGGTGACGGCGCGGACGCCTTTTTTGTCGATACGGTTCTGTATATCCAGGGCAAAAAAATATTTGGCGGTTTCCGGGGCTGGAAAGAGCTGCAAAACCTCACGTAGAATCGCCTCTATGATCTCTTTTTTTTTCAGGGGATGACGGATTTCCATGAGCTTTTCCCCGGCTTCGACGAATTGCCCTTCCAGCTCGCGGCGAATTGTGGCGATTTGACCGTTGGTACTGGCGGTGATTCGCTTCGGATTACGTTCCCGGGTTATTTCATAAAGCGTCGTGCCAGGAATCTGCGACCATTCGCCGGAGGCGGGGAGCACCTCAGCCCCTTCTTGCACCTGAAAACGCACCTGGCCCGTATGGACGGCCAGAACATCAATCGATTCGTAGGGGTTGGAGTGGTATCTACTGAGAATTTCTTCAAAATCAATATCGTTGTTCATACTTTTCCCTTGATTACACCGCCTAAAATAGAAGCATAGAAGCTGGGGCGGCAAAATTGGGCGGGCAGACCGCCGCTGCCTGTCACAGCCGCCCGCTGCAGACAGTTGTGACCGATAACAAGCGGCAAAGTTTATACCGGCGGCGGCGCGGCAAGGCAAGGGCTTTGCGCAAGAACTTTGGGCAAACTCCTTCCGCAAAATTTCCGCCGCGGTTGACTCAGGCGGCGTTCCAGCGTAACATTACCGCCTGATTGCGCCGTCACTTCAGAGCGCTTCCAGCAAGCTGGTTCCGGCGGCATCCATCACCGGCGATCCCGACCGGTTCCCAGTCTTTAACCCAAGGCGAGCGGCTATGCCACGCTTTGCTTACACAATTTTTTCAGTGGAGGAGTAACAATGAAAGAAGTGGTTATTGTTGGCGGCTGCCGGACAGCGATCGGCGCCTATGGCGGCAGCCTGAAAGCAACGCCGGTGGTCGAGTTGGGCGCAACGGCCATGAAAGGCACTCTGAAAAAATTGGGCCTGCGCCCGGTAACCAGCGCCGAGCGTCACGCCGACGAGCCGGACAAGCTGAAGGGTCTGGGGATGATCGAGTTGGAGCGGCGTTTTCATGACTATGATCAAAGCGCCAAGCCAATCGAAATTGATTGCGTCTACCTCGGCAACGTCCTGACCGCCGGACTGGGCCAGAGCACTGCCCGTCAGGCCATGATTCGGGCCGGAATTCCGAAAGAGACAGCGGCAACCACTGTTAACAAGCTGTGCGCCTCTGGCATGGAAGCCGTCGCCCTGGCGGCCCAAGCGATTCGCGCCGGCGAGGCCGAAGTGGTTATGGCCGGTGGCATGGAAAACATGAGCATGGTTCCCTATGCCCTGCCATCGATGCGCTGGGGCCAGCGCATGGGCGAGGCCCAGGCCCTTGACCTGATGGTCTTTGATGGCCTGTTTGAGGGTTTTTACGGTTACCACATGGGCATTACCGCCGAGAATATCGCCGACAAATACGGCATCAGCCGCCAGGAGCAAGACGAAATGGGAGCGCTTAGCCATAAACGGGCAATGGCGGCCATCGCCGGCGGCGTTTTCAAGGACGAGATCGTGCCGGTCATGCTCCCGCAGAAAAAAGGCGATCCGCTGGCCTTTGAAGTTGACGAGCGGCCCATGGATACCTCAGCCGAAAAGATGGGCAAATTGAAACCCGCCTTCAAGAAAGACGGCACCGTCACCGCCGGCAACGCTTCCGGTATTAACGACGCGGCGGCCTCCTTGCTCATCATGTCGGCGGACAGGGCCAAAGAACTGGGCCTGGCCCCCCTGGCCCGCATCAAGGCCATTTCCTCCGCCGGTCTTGACCCAG
>JAIRRG010000119.1 GCA_031256095.1 Desulfobulbaceae bacterium | reverse complement strand
GACTTGACGGGTGAGCATCTCGCCGCTAAAAAAATCATCGGTCAAGAGACCGCAGGAAAAAAGCGTAACATGTGGCTGCCGCTCGTAGCCGGGGTGGAGAAAAGGAGCCATCTGCGCCTGGGCCGAGGCGATGACCCTTTGCCAGGGTGGATCGTCAATTAACAGGCACCAGAAACCATAGTGCCGGATGCCTTGATGCCATTCGGAAAAGTCCCGCAACTCGTGGGCGACGATGCTTTTTTCGCTAAGAAGAAGCATCAAATCAAGGCCAGGATTTCGTCGACAATTTCATCCGGCGTCTTGCCGCCGGTGGCGATGGCTGGAAAGCGCCGGTAGCCCGCCTGGCGTTCGGCCAAGAGCGCCCGGATTTTTTCTTCCGGCGCCGCACCAGCCAAAAGAGGCCGCTGGGCCTGACCGTCGGCCATGACCCTGGCTAAAATTTCTTCCGGGGTGGCAGTCAAGCAGAAGACCTGGCTGCCGGCGAGGGTTTTGGCATTTTCCGCAGCCAGCATGAATTTGCCGCCGGTGGCGATCACCACATCACATTCGCCCGCCAATTCACGGGCCAGCGCCGCTTCCATGGCGCGGAAGGCGGCTTCGCCCTGATCCTTGAAAATGGCGGCGACGCTTTTGCCCTGGCGTTCCTCAATCAGGGCGTCGGTATCGACAAAACGCCAGCCGCGCCGCGCCGCCAAGAGTCTGCCGACCGTGCTCTTGCCTGTGCCCATAAATCCAGTCAGGATAATCTTGCCGCCCGCCGTCATGCCGCCATCCTTTGCCGCAGCATGGCGCCGACACTGGTATAGACAGCCGCCGCTTGCCGTCGCACCGCTTCCGGCGCCGTCGCCACCGCGAAACCCTGAAAGCGGCGCAGCATCGACAGGTCGTTTTCGCTGTCGCCAATTACCAGCGGTTCCGGCCAGCCGAGCAGACGACACAGCGCCAAAAGCCCCTCGGCCTTGTCGACCCGCCCATCGGTGACATCGACGTTGACGTCGTTCTGGTGGGCGCGCAGGCCGCCAGCAAATTCCGTCATCACCCTGTCGGCAAAGGCGGCGCTTTCGGCGGCGGTGGCGAAACAGAAGCTGATCAATTGCAGGCCGGTCAAAGCCAGGGCCTCGCTGTGGCCAATCGGTACATAGGGTACGCCAAGGGCCGGGAAGCGCGAGCGTTCGCTTTGTAGATACAAAAAAGTTTGGCCATGCCGGCTCATTTCAAAATGAAAGCTCGCCGCTGCCATCGGCTGCCGCAAAAGCCGGGGGATGAGGGCGTCGTCGATGTCGATGCGGCGCAACTCGCGGCCGGCCTGGTCATAAAGGACGGCGCCACAGCAGCAGACGAGGAAATCGCAGGGGATGTGCCAGCGCTCGGTTTCATGACGCATCATGCCGAGATCGCGCCCGGTGGCGATGCCGAAACGGTGCCCGGCGCCGCGCCAATCGGCAATGGCCGCCAAATCTTCGTCGCTGACCTTTCGGTCACGGCACAGGGTGCCGTCATAGTCCGAAGCGGCAAGCAAAAAGGCTTTTCCGTTCATAGGTTGACGACGGCTTTACGGTCGCGGCTGCCGACGATGACGCGGCTTTCGGTGATTACCAGATCGAGCAGTTGGTCATGTGGCTGCAAAGGCGCTTCCGGGACAATTTGCCCATCGAAGGCCAGGCCGATGCGCCAGGCTTGCCGGGCGCTGACCACGTAGCGGTCATAAAAACCGCCGCCGTAGCCGAAGCGACCGCCGCGCAGGTCGAAGACCGAGCCGGGCAAAATGATGGCCTCAATTTCTTCCGGCGGCGTGATGCTTTGCCGCGCCTCAGCACTTGGTTCCGGGATATCGCAGTAACCGGGCGTCAGTTGCTTCTCCGGGTCGGTGATCGGGATGGCGTCCAGATATTTGGCCTTTACATGGGTAAAAGGCAGTGACACCTTCTTGCCGATGGCTAAAAGCGTATGCAAGAGGTCCCAAGTTTCGACCTCGCTGCGAAAGCTGACATACAAAAGGATGTGGCCGCTGTCTTTGATTTCCGGTCGGGCGAGAAGTCTGGCGGCAATGGCGGCGCTTTTCGCCCGGCGCTCGGCGGCGGGCAAGGCGTCGCGGGCGGCGAGGATGGCTTGGCGGAGTTCTTTGGGAGTCATGGCGTTTCCTTAGAAAATTTCTAAATTAAAAATTGAATAATTTTCTGTGCCATCGCGAGTGAAGCGAAGCAATCCATCTTGAAGGAAAAATTGAAAAAAATGAATTGCTTCGTCACTATGTTCCTCGCAATGGCACCGGTTACTATATAATTTTTTATTTATAAATCGCATTACAGGCGCTGGATCAGATAGAGAAAGACCGGCAGGCGGCTTTCGCGTTTCAGCCGGTTGAAATCAAAGGTCTTCAGCCGTGACGGCTGATCAAACTTCAACGGCGACAGATAGACGCTGCCTTTGACTTTACGGCGCGGCAGGCTGTCACGCACCAGCTTCAAGAAAGCCGGATAATGCCCGGTGGGCAGGTCGTCGTCAAAGACAAAATTGGCGGTCAACTCCAGTTTCGGGTAGCGGTCATTTAAGGCCTGCATCCGGGCAAAGGTCTCTTCAACCTCACGGGCGGCAAGCGGCTTGCCCAGATAGTGTAAGGTTTCCTGGTCGGCGGATTCGAGGCCGATATTGATATATATGTCATAGGGCAGCCGGGCCAGGCGGGCGAAAAAATCATCGCCAGCCGCCGAAAGTGAAGCCACCGAGGCGAAGAAAAAGGCCGAAGAGCTGTACATGAGCGAATCTTTCAACTGAAAAAGTTCATAGGCTTCGCCGAGAGTGGCAAGAATCAGCTCGCCGCCGGCGGCCAGGGCGTCGTGATCGCCCAAGAAAACCGCGCCGTAGTTGGCCAGATCGGCGCCGACCAGCTCTTTGACGCCGACCATTTGCCGGCTGACCTCGCTGGCCAGGGCGGCCCGGAAAGGGGTGCGGTTTTTCACCTCGCAAAACCGGCATTTATAGAGGCAGCCGCTGGCGATATTGACCGGGATGAGTTGGTAATCGACATGGCGGGCGTCCGGCGGCAAGACGCTGGGGCGGCCACCGTAATTGGCGAAAATCGCCACACTTTTTGCCGCCAGTTTTTCTGGCGTCTTGGCCAGGCAGGTGCGCAGAAAAATTTTTACCGCCTCCGGCGCCTCTTCGGCCTGCTCCAGGCAGGCCGCCACCTGCCGCGGCCAGCCGTCAATGACCCGGCGCACAGCTTGGTCACGCAGAGGATGGCCGCCCAGCAGGTTATTGGTTGGGTAAGGCAAATTCGGCAGATAAAATTCGCCGAGAGTTTCAAAAACTCCCGTGTAACCGCCGGTGGAATAGTACAGCCAGTCGTCGCCGAGGCTTCGCTTCAACCATTCGTTGCGATGGGGCCAGCTCTCGCCCTTGCCCTGGGCGCGGATGATTTCATGTTCACGGTTGAAGTGCAGTAGATCACTGGCGGTTTCAATGACGCCGTACTCGCCGTAGTAGAGGGGATAACTGACTTTTTCGTAGCGGCGGGCGCCGATGACGCCTAGGCGGACGGCGAAATAGTTATTCTCCCAGGAAACGGTCATGGCATCATCAGAAGGACAGGGAATGATAAAATGCGGAGATGGGCTTGCCGGAATCGGTGAAAGTGGTAGTTTGTGGCGGGCATCGACGCCATTTTCATGCCAATCATTAATCCGCTTACGACGATAAGGCCATGAATACCTATGTAGATACCGCTATGCCCAGTTGCGCCCGTCATCCTGGGCGCCCGGCCACCCAGTATTGCCAGAAGAGTGATCGTCACTTCTGTGACGAATGTCTGGCCTGCGCCAACCCCAAACTGTACTGTCCGCACCGTACTGCCTGCATCATCTGGTTTTTCGAGCGGGAAAAGCGCCGGGAAAAGCGAGAAGAGAAACAAGCAAGGAACTAGGTTGCCTGACGAAAAAAACTAAATATATAAAGGAACCATCATGTCTAGGCCATTAGGTGTACACGATGGATTTATCCGTGTCAAAGGGATGAATTATATCCAATTTCTAAATTAAAACTTATATAGTAGCCGCCATCATTGCGAGGAACATAGTGAGGAAGCAATCCATTTATTTCAATTTTTCCCACAATATTGATTGCTTTGCTCCCCTCGCAATGTCACAGAAAATTATCCAAGTTTTAATTTGGAAATGGTATTCTGGCTATCTCGCGGTGGGCTGCGTCCTGGCCAAATTGGCGCCAGGGCAATAAAACGGCGCGCAACCTTTTGTCAATATCGTCAACGAAGGCAAATTATGAAAAAAATTATTTTCATCTCGGCTCTGGCTTTGACTCTGTCGTCGGCTTCCATGGCAATGGCGTCCTTATCTTCGGATATTCGCTCCATGGGCATGTGCAAAGCGGTTGCCAACGCCGTGTCGAGGGGCACCACCGTCTCGATGATCATCGGCCAGAGCCGTGGCATGAGCCAGGCCGATCAGAAAACCCTGTTCACCGCCCTGTACTCGGCTGGCGCCAACGATGACACCATCCGCATCAGCGCCGAAAAGGCGAAAATTTCCGACCTGATACTGATGGAGGCCTTTAACGCCAGCAACAACCAGGGTTGCGTCGACAATCGTACGCCCCCCGCGCCAGCGGCGGCAACTCCGGTGGTCGCGGCCACCACACCGCCAGTGGCCCAAGAAGCATCGGCCAGCCAGACGGCCAGCCAAACGGCTCCATCTGCCGCATCGGCGCCCGTGGCCGTGACACCTGTGGCCACGACACCCGTGGCCACGACACCTGTGGCCGTGACACCCGTGGCCGCGACACCGCCGGCCAGCGGCAAAACCTTGCCGCACCTCAAAGCCATCCTGCCGTTAAAGGCCAATTCCCAATCGCTTACCAGCGAAGGCAAGGCGGCGCTTGCCCATTTCGTCCGCAAATTCAAAAATATCGGCCAGGGGAAGATTGAAGTGCGCGGCTACGTTTCTTCGAGCACAAGTTCCAAGGGAAATACGCAGCGTTCCATTGAGCGCGCCGAGGCGGTGCAAGCCATGCTGATTTCCGCCGGTGTTGACCGGGCGTCAATCGTGACGCGCGGCATGGGCATTGAAAACCCCGTGGCCAGTAACAAGACCTCAACAGGCCGTGA
>JAIRRG010000088.1 GCA_031256095.1 Desulfobulbaceae bacterium | reverse complement strand
CCCACTGACCGATGGCCAGACAAATTCCTTCTTTTTTGGGTAGATAACGATGGTGTTGTCGCGCTTTGCCTGGTTGAGCTCCATCAAATTACAGATGATGTCCAAAGCGAAATCCCAGGGAACGTCGTTCAGGGCCAGGGTCAGTGTCCCTTTTACATCCTGGTCAACGACGATGTTGAGATTACTGACTTCGTGGAAGAGCCGGAAGACATTGTGAATGTCTATCTTGTAGAAATCGACGCTGATGTGTTCTTGACTGTATCCAGAAGCGAGGAAGCTATTCTTGGCGCCGCCTCGACTCTTCCGCGGGAGTGAAGCCGATGATTCGATGAGTTTGTCGATTGCCGTGTCAGCCGACGGCGCCGGAGTGGCGACAGTTTCGGTACTGGCGGCTGCTTCCCGGTCTTTGATGATTACCTGGATGCCGTCGTCAAGCTTATTGACGACAAACTTGAACAAGACTCGGCCCGTGGCCTCGAAAATCACTCTGGCGCCATTGCCGCGCCGGGCAAGGTGGATTTTTGCCAGTGTGGCCGAATGGACGATTTTTTCAGGCGCCAGCTTGTCAATCGACACATTGGCAATGTCGATGATCATGGCGGCCGGTTTGTTTTTACCTCTGCGCCGGGTGCTGGTTTTATAGCCGGCCAGCGGCGCGGTCGAGGCCAGTTTCACCGTGGTTATGCCGGGTTGCTCTTCTACCTGGATGTCGGTGAGCGTCGGCGGGGCGCGGACCGTGTTAGCCGCCGTCTCGCCAGGAGGAACGCTGGGGGTAATGGCGATCTGGATATCGTTGCCCTCGGTAACCACCTTGTATCCGTGGCTTTCAGCTATTTTAAACTCAAAACGGCTGACCTCAGCCTGCTGGCCCTTGATCGTCGAAACGGTGTAGGTGACAAAATCATTCTTGGGCAGGGTCACGGCGCTGCCTGCCGCAGGCATGACGGCGTTGGCGATATCGAGAAGCACGCGAAACGGCGAATAGCGCTCGGTGACGATATAAATCGGCTGGGAATCGCCGACGATGGTCATGTACAGCGCGTTGCCGACCATCTCCGGCTTAATGGAGGAAATGGTATATGCCTTCGCGGCGGCGGGATCAACCTCAGCCGCGGCCGCGAGCGCCGCGAACGGAAAGAATATGATAAATAACAGATTGATAGCGCGGATAGGCATTATCATTTCTCCGCCTCTTTTTTGAGCGCCATATTCACGGGTGTGACCAGCGTTTTACCAGTGCGGGTAATTGCGGTTTCGTCAATGAAAACTTTATTCGGCCCAATTTCGCGGACAAGGCCGCGGCGGCCAATTTTCATGCCTTTGGTTAGGATATAGCCTTTGCCGGTGGAATCTTCGACCAAGGCATAGTATTCGCCGCCTTTATTGACAAGGCCGACCAGCGTCAACTGTCCTGGCTCAAATAACTGCATCCCGGTCAGCGGCTCGCCATTTTCAATAATTTCGTCATCGGCAAGGGCGGCGGTGTTTTCGCCAATGAAAGGCATGAACGGGTCTTTGCGGTTTTCGTACTGATAGACAAAGTGTTCACTTTTGCCTTGTTCAACCCCTTTCTGTTCATCGGATTGGTCAGCGGCCTTTGTCGTCTCGCCGGCGGATGCCGGGCAGACGAATGCAGCTACTGCAACGAGAAGCAGGGCCATGACCTGATATCCGGCCCATCGTATCATCAGCTCTGGCAACGATGAATTTCTCATCGGCGTAAAGCCATCCTGTCTATTTTGGCTTAGGAGTTCCAGCCGAGGTCCGTGGTTTCGAGATTTCCTCATTGGTGAAGCGATAGGTCAGCAGTTGACAATCCGCTTTTAAGGTCATCTCGTTATTCTCCCGCGTCGGGCTACCCATTTTCATATCGCCAACGGCAATAATGCGTTCAAGTTTGCTGACGCTGTCAAAAAAATGGCCAATACTGTGGTATGGCCCTTTCAGGGAAATAGAAATTGGGATTTCCTCATAAAAATCCTTCGCTTGCTCAGGCATGGGTTTGAATGACAGGAACTCGAGCCCGGCGGCGGTGCCCAAGGATGAAATATCTTTTAGTAATTTGGGGATTTCTTTGCTTTCCGGCAGCAGGGCCGCCTTGCTGTTGAATGTTTCCTCGGTATCGGCCACTTCCTTCTCCAACTGTTGCAGCGTGCTCGCCTTGGCGCGCACAGCCCCCAGTTCGGATTCAAGTTTCATTTTCTCCGCCGCCAGCGTTCTCTTTTCGGCGGCATAGGGCATATAAAACAGCATAACATAGAGAATCACCGGCGCGGCCAAAAGAAGCAGCGCCATGCCGAGTTTGGCAAGCGGCGCCATTGGAATGTAGTGGTCGTCGAGGAAGCGGTTGAGCGCGGAGACGGGTTTTTCTTTTCTGGCCATGGCGGTATCGCGGCTCATTTATGGGTTCGGCCCGGTTTTTTCATATGAAAAGACTTTATCCTATGGTTTCACCGTCTTTTGGCTTGCGGCGTTTGGCTTTTCGGCGGCCTTCCCACTTCCCGGCGGCGCCACCCGGCAGGCGATGGTGAACGACTTCAGATCGCGACCGGCTAAAGATTTCTGGGATGATTCGGCCAGGGAAACATCGCGGACGAAGGGTGAATTCTTCAGGTCATCCATGAACTGGGCGATGGATTCATTATCAAGGGCGATGCCTTTCAGATCGACATTGCCGCCGGTTACCGCCATCGAAATCAGCCACAGGCGGTTGCCATCCACGCGGCTGGCGATTTCATCCATGACGCGCACGGTTAAGGACGATTCCTTCTTCAGTTGTTCGATGACTTCGCTTTTCCGTTCCAGCTCTTCCTTGTCCTTGTTCAATTTATCAATCAGCGTCAGTTTCGGCTGAAGATTCTGCTTTTCTTTGCTCAATTGGGCATTTCTATTCCGCTCCAAATTTATATCTTTGGTTTGTATTAACCAGGCGACGGCACACATGACCCCGACCAGGACGAAGACAAGAAGGAAGACGGCCAGCTGGCCTTTTGCCTGCTCACGTTTTTTCAGCTGGCGGACGGGGAGAAAATTAATCTGCCACATAAGCTTTCCATGGAGGGGAACGACACACACGGCTCATTGCAAAATGGGCAGGGAGCGAAGCACATTGCCCGCTCGCCTCGCTTTTGTATGGAGGCGGACAGTGAATCCGACACGCTCATGGCGTCTCAAATTCATATTGTCGAAGAGCGGATAGCGATTCCACTGGCGATGGCCATCTCCTGACCAATGACTTTAATATAGTCCGGGTCGATCTTTTTCGGGTTGAAATTCATTAAAGTGAGAGGATTGAAAACCTCCACTTCCAGCCCCGTTTCCATTTGCAAAAAATCAATCAGGCCAACCACTTTCGCGCCGCCGCCGCTGAGGCTCAGACGGCGTAGTGGTTGCTCCGGATGGTTGGCGCGGTACAGGTCGATGGCTTTTTTGATTTCCAGTACCCATTGGCTGCAGACCGACGAATAGATGTCAGCAATATCGTCATGGCGCTCCAGCACCTGCCGTTTGCCAAGCTTGACTGCCT
The DNA here is from genome assembly GCA_031256095.1 of Desulfobulbaceae bacterium. Taxonomy (GTDB): domain Bacteria; phylum Desulfobacterota; class Desulfobulbia; order Desulfobulbales; family Desulfocapsaceae; genus UBA8130. The sequence continues at coordinate 13,366 of JAIRRG010000088.1, read as the reverse complement.
CGGCCTCGTCGAATTCCATTCCGAGTAGGTCTTGAATCCGTTCCGTAAGCTGGCGGCTGCCAAGCGAGATGTCATAGGCCACCGCGGAAATACCGCGAGAAATGATATTGATGCTCATTTTTGAGGCGCCAATATCGACCAGGGCGATATTGGCCACATCATGGCCTATGGTCTCGTGGGCGTTTTCCAAAGCGAAAGCGTCGATGTCAACGATGAGCGGAACGAGGCCGATGCCTTCCAACATGGCCATGAAGTCATCGACCACTGCCTTTTTGGCCGCGACCAGCATAACATCGGTCTGGTCATTGCCGGCGGCGGCAGCTTTGATTTCCTGAAAATCAATGTAGGCGTCATCGATGTTGAACGGGATATACTGCTCCGCTTCGGCCATGACCGAGGATTCAAGCTGATCTTCGGCCATGACCGGCAAACTGATTTTTTTGACGATCACCGAGTAACCGGAGATGGAAATTCCCACCTTCTTTTTTTTGATTTTCAGGTTCTTCAATAGTGCCGACACAGTGGCGGCGACCGCCCCGGCATCGGCCAGCGCCCCGTCCTCAATAGCTCCATCGGGCAAAATGGCACTGCCCAAGGTGATGATGCTATAGCCGCGGTCGTGCCGTTCCAGCTCGCAGACCTTCACCGCATGGGAACCAATATCAATTCCAACCACCAAATCATTGTTGGGGAGAAAGGGCAGTTTCAGCATAGGCAGTATTTGTGAAATAAAAGTATCCCAATGGCATGGATTCGATAAAAACATCAAAATAACAATCGGATTAGGCAATTAACTCAAATTCATCCCCCTCTGTCAAGAAAAGGAAGAAATATTTTACTTTCAATTTTTTTACAATAGAAGTCGTTCCGGGAATTTGGGCCGTCCGATACGCAGAGAAACTCCGCTTGGCCCGCGCGGCTTGCCGATCATCCAGCCCAATCAACAATCAGGTGTCGGCGATCGATACCACTGACATCCCGATGTGGAAGGGTTTCGTCTATCTGACGGCGATCCTGGATTGGGTCACCCACAAAAAGTCCTGGCTTACCGGCTGTCCAAGACGCTGGCTGCTGATGCAAAGCAAACCTTGGCCCGTTATTTTGACTTTTACGACCGGAAACGCCCGCATTCGGCACTTGACGGCAAGACTCTGAAATGGCTTACTTTAATTAAGCAATCGCTGCAATCGATCGCAGATCAACCGCAGAGGCTTCCACTTTTACAAAAGTTGTCCAAAGAACTGGAGCCACTTCTGTACCGATTCACTTATTCAAAGAAAGGTGTGCCAAATGTTCACCAACCAAATGTTCATCAAGGTAGCTTTGCTTTTGGCCTTTTTTGCGGTAACGATTTTTATTGGCTTTTATTTCCGTAAACGGGCCTCCGACGTCAGCGGTTTTGTCTTGGCTGGGCGTTCCGTTGGGCCGTGGCTAACCGCTTTTGCTTACGGAACGACGTATTTTTCCGCCGTGGTTTTTGTCGGCTACGCCGGGCAATTTGGATGGCGGTTCGGCATAGCGGCGGTGTGGATCGGCCTCGGCAATGCCTTCATCGGTTCGCTGCTGCCCTGGGTTATCCTCGGGCGGCGGACGCGAATCATGACGCACCATTTGAATAGTGCGACAATGCCTGAATTTTTTGGCTCCCGCTTTGGTTCAAATGCCCTGAAAATCGGCGCCTCGATCATTATCTTTATCTTTCTCATTCCCTACACGGCTTCACTGTATAACGGGCTTTCACGCCTTTTCTCGATGGCGTACGGCATCGACTTTACGTTCTGTATCGCGGCGATGGCCATTCTGACCGGGATTTATGTAATCGCCGGCGGATATTTCGCGACGGCGGTCAACGATTTTATCCAAGGCATCATTATGCTGGTAGGCATCGTCGCGGTCATTGCCACGGTGTTGAACGATAACGGCGGCTTTATGACGGCGTTGAATTCTCTTGCCAAGATTCAGGATCCGGCGACAAGTTCGGCGTCCGGCATTTTCGCGTCCTTTTTCGGTCCCGATCCGTTAAGTCTCTTGAGCGTCGTCCTCCTTACCTCGCTTGGCACTTGGGGACTGCCGCAGATGATTCAGAAATTCTATTCCATACACTCTGAAAGCGCCATTTTCAAAGGTACGGTGATTTCGACGATTTTCGCCGTCGTCATTGCCGGTGGCAGCTATTTTATCGGCAGCTTCGGTCGTCTGTATGCCGGAACAGTTAACATCAAGGCAAACGGCTTTGACTCGATTATCCCGACCATGCTTTCGAGTTTTCCGGCGCTGCTGATCGGAATTGTCGTCATCTTGGTGCTGTCGGCATCGATCTCTACCCTTTCCGCCCTGGTTATGACCTCGGCTTCCACGTTCACGCTGGACTTTTTGAAGGGCAATATCTTCAAAAAAATGGACGACAAGCAACAGCTTTTCAGCATCCGGCTGCTGATCGTCGTATTTATCCTGATTTCTTCAATCATCGCCATCATCCAGTATAAAGGCAGTATCAGCTTTATCGCCCAACTCATGGGTATTTCCTGGGGGGCTCTGGCGGGATCGTTCCTGGCGCCCTTCCTTTACGGCCTCTATTGGAAGCGGGTAAGTACAACCTCCGTTTGGTGCTGCTTTGTCTTCAGTACCGCTCTGATGATTCTCAATATCTTTTTTAGAAGTTCCTTCCCGGCGCTTTTACAGTCGCCCATTAACGCCGGAGCTTTCACGATGCTCGCTGGACTGGTTATTGTTCCGGTCGTCAGCCTGCTGACAGAAGCCCCGAGCAAGGCATCCGTTGAATCCTGTTTCTCCTGCTATGAAGAAACGGTCAGCGTTAAGGTCAGGGAAGGTCTTGGTGATGAGGAAGGCAAAGCCTAACCGCAATCAAAAGGGAGCTGGCAATGATGCCCATTACGGGAATCGTTGCCAGAAAGGCGAACCTTACGGGGAATAAAGTAAGAAGTGGCTCTGAGGATTTGCCCAAGCTGTGAAGTGAGAATCTGCTACCACTCTAGCCCAAGGCAATAATATGGAGCGGAAAGATGGCAAAGAGAGCGAGGTGGAACCCTCGCGGGATTCAAGGCAAATGTGGCGATTGCCACGGTAGCGGATGACAAGACGCGGGCGGAATTGACGCGGCGTCAGAGTGCCGCTGGTTGCACCTCGCCGCAATCGATCTTGCGCGAATGACCTAGCTCATCAATAAGGAGTAAATTCCCCTCCTCATCGATTCCGGCGCTTTTGCCAATGATTTTGCCGCCGTTCGGAGCAGCCCAGGCCAGTTGCTGGCCATAAAAACCGTCCCGCTGCCGCCATCTGGCCAAAATTTGCGCAAAGCCATGTTCGGCGCATTCACCGGTCATGGCCAGCAACTGCCGGTGAATGGCGGCAAACAAGGCTTCGCGGTGGTGCGCGGGCGGGATGCTTTGCCATAACGCGCCAGCCCTCTGCCGCACCTCCTCGGGAACAGAAGCAGTGAAAGCGCCACAATTGATGCCGATGCCGACCACGGCATAATCACCGTCGCTGGTAAAAAACGCCTCGATGAGGATGCCGCCGCATTTTTTACCACCCAGATACAGGTCGTTTGGCCATTTCAGCTGTGGGGAAACGCTGGTTTCTTCCTCTATGGCGGTAGCGGCGGCCACCCCAGCAACCAGGGCTAAACGTGGATATAACTGCCTTTCGATCTGTGGACGCAGCAACACCGAGCCATACAAGCCGCTTGTCGCCGGAGAATGCCAGTGTCTGCCCAGGCGTCCCCGGCCTTGATGTTGGCTGAGGGCCAGGAGCGCCGTCCCATGGGCCGCGCCTTGGCGGGCCAAGGTCAAAACATCATCGTTGGTCGAGCCGGTCTCGGCGACAATTTCAAATTTCGACATTGGCAAAAAAGAAAGGTGTCAAAGCCAAAGCCCTGACACCTCGAAACCATGATGAAACTTCTCTGCCCACAACTCAAATGCCGTCTTTACTCTCTTCATTTTTGATGCGGGACGGTAGTGCGTACATGGTGGTTGAACCAGACGACCAGAATTTCAATTTCGACTCCCTCACCAGCTCGTTGGCAACGTTTTTGACGTCACGCGGTTTGGCCTCAGGGTCACACTCGTAAAAATCCTTGATGTACAACTGCGGCTTCGGTGACTTCGCCGCTTTCTCAAGAATCTTCACTTTCAGTTCTTCCTTAGTCATAGCCATACTCAATCTCCTCTGCTGAGAACAATCCAACCAAAACCGCCTGACCGGAGGAACCGGCCAGACGGTATCAAACACCAGATTACTTGATGTGGCTGGTGTACTTGAAGAGCGTGGTCGTTCTCCAGGTAGTGTAGGCCAGACGGTAGTCGTCAATGCTCTTTTCGGTAAATGGAATGTCGCATTTCTCAAAAAATTTCTCCCAGCCGATGCGCTCCGCCCACTCGCCAACACGCTCGTATTTCTGCGCATCTTTGGCATAGGCTTCGAGTATCTTGCGAACGGCGGAGACGGTCTCCGGCCATCGCGGGGTGGTGTTGGGCAGGAAGGGAATGACCAACTTCGAAAATTTCGGCGCGCTCTTGGCGTTGGAAACCTTGCCGCCAACCAGGATGGCGATGCCGTCGCCTTCGGGATCGGACAGCGGCATGGCCGGGCACATCGTGTAGCAGTTACCGCAGAACATGCAGCGCTCGACGGTTACTTTTACCGTTTTAATTTCTTTGCCATCGACCGTCGCCTTATCTGGTTTGACCGCGCCCAATGGGCAGGAGGCAATGGCCAGCGGCAGCTCGCAAACGCCGGTGATGCGGGTATGGTCGATCATCGGCGGTTTGCGATGGATACCCAAAATGGCGATGTCGGAAGCGTGTACCGCGCCGCACATATTGAGGCAGCAGGCAAGGGCGATGCGGACCTGAGCCGGCAATTTCATCGAGGTGAAATAGTCGAACAGGTCATCCATAACCGCCTTGACAACGCCGGAAGCGTCGGTGGCCGGGGTATGGCAATGCACCCAACCCTGGGTATGGACGATGTTGGTAACGCCAGCGCCGGTGCCGCCGACCGGGAAACGGCCACGCGCCTTCAAATCGGCGAGCAATGGCTGGATTTTGTCTTTCTTGTCAACCATGAACTCGATGTTATTGCGCGTGGTAAAACGGAGGAAACCATCGCAGTGTTTGTCGGCGATATCGCAGACTTCACGGATGTAATTGACGGTCACCAAGCGAGCGCAACCAACCCGCACCGTATAGACTTCGGCACCGGTTTCCGATTTGTGCATCAGGACGCCCGGCTGCAAAATCTCATGCCACAACCATTTCCCTTTATTCGCCTTAATGACTGGCGGAAAGAATTTTTCGTAGTACGGCGGACCGAGGTCCGAAATACGGCCGTCCATCGGTTTGTCCGGATTGTAGCCCATGATATTTTCTCCTTATTATGTTAAGTGAAAACCCAACAAACAATAATTATGCGGCGTGACGGCGGCGGAACTCCTGAACGTCGCGCTCAAAACCACCCGGAACCTCTTCATCGGCCCAGAATACGTAGGGGTTGGAACGCGGTTCTTTCACCATCTGCGGAATCGCGTCAAGGCCCATGACCTTGATAAAGGCCGGCAGGCCGATGCGCTGCATGGTCTCGCCAACGCGCTCGCGGTTTTTGCCGACTTCCATCCACCAATCCCAGACCTTCTCGATGAACTCGGTCAGTTCCTCGAACTCGTTCTCCTTGTCAATTTTTATGAAAGGAATGATCAGGGTGGAGAACTGGGCACCCTCGAGAATCGGTGCCTTGGCGCCGACGAGAACCGAAGCGCCGGTGTCTTTGCCGGGGCGCAGGGCGCGCGGCATGACGTTGATGCAGTGCATACAACGGGTGCATTCGGCATTGTTGATCTTCAACTCGCCGCCGGCCATCTTCATACATTTGGTTGGGCAGAGGCCTATGACCTCTTTCTCAATGTCGAACTTGCCCCAGTCGCGGCCAGAGTGGGCACCGCCGTTCGATGGGTATTTGCCTTCGATGTAACCTTTGACGGCGGCCTGGTCGATACGAATATCATCACGCCAGGTGCCGATAACGGATATGTCGGAGCGGGCGATGGCGGCCACGCAGTCATTCGGGCAGCCGGAGAATTTGAACTTAAATTTGTAGGGGAAGGCCGGGCGATGGATCTCGTCCTGATACTTCATGGTCAGCTGATAGCAGACCTCCTCGGTGTCGTAGCAGGCCCATTCGCAACGGGACTGGCCAATACAGTTGGCCGGGGTACGCAGGTTGGAGCCGGAACCACCAAGATCCTGGCTCATGTCATGGGTCAAATCCCAGAAGAAGGGCTCAAGATTCTCAGTGCGGGTGCCGAGCAGAATAACGTCACCGGTGGAACCGTGGAAGTTGGTAACGCCAGAGCCATGTTTCTCCCACAGATCCATCAGCTGACGCAGATTTTTCGTGGAATAGTATTTGGATGACGGCTGGGCGACACGGATGGTGTGGAAGTGCTCAACACCGGGGAACTTCGCCGGCACGTCGGCATAACGGCCAACGATGCCGCCACCGTAGCCGAAGACGCCGACGATACCGCCGTGCTTCCAGTGGGTGATCCGATCCTTGTAGGACAACTCAAGGATACCCAAAATGTCCCAGCATACCGGTTTGGTTTCCGCCTGGCGCTTGATGTCGGTAACGAAGCTCGGCCATGGGCCGGACTCCAGTTGATCCAACAAGGGCGTCTCATGTTTTGCCATGATCTCCTCCTTTAATGAACGGTTTGTACTACGACCTCTCGCCACATTTCGATACAGTTCTTTGCGGGTTCCCGCGAAACCCCCGGCTCGGAAAAGAGCGGGCGCCTCTGAAGAACCATATAACTGCGGATACGCCTGTGACCTGCCGTCTGACCTCGTCGATATGGTCCCGCGATGCGGGCGGAAACGAGCGTCATAGCTGGAAATCGGGCAGGGAAAATCAGCTGCCGAGGATAGCCAAGGCCACAATCCTTGTCAAGGTAAAAAAAGCTGATAAAAAAAGCTGGCCGCGCTGTGACAAGCCCCGTTTATGTCCATGTTTCTTCCAGTTTCGGCGGGCAAAGCGCCTGTGCCAGCAAATCCTTTTCCACGCCGCCAGGCGTGGCCCTCTCATTGGCCAGAGAATCGAGTATGCGCGAGGCTAATACCTTGCCCAGTTGTACGCCTTCCTGATCGAAGGAATTGATGCCCCAACAAAAACCCTGCATGACGATTTTCGCTTCGTAAATGGCAAGCAAGGCCCCCATCACATAAGGTGTTAACCTGTCGGCTATGAGCAGACGGGAAGGGCGGTTGCCAAAGAAATGGCGGTTTGGGTTGCCATCGGCTTTGCCCATGGCCAGCGCCAGGGTCTGGGCCAGCATATTGGCGATAAGTTTTTGCTGCGAAGTGCTGCCATCGACTTGACAGTCCTCACTGTACTGGCTGCGCAGAAAACCGATGAATTCGGCCGGGACAATTTCCGTGCCCTGATGCAGCAGTTGATAAAAGGCATGCTGGCCGTTGGTGCCCGGTTCGCCCCAGACCACTGGCCCGGTTTTATGTCCGACCGCAGCGCCCTCGGTCGTGATAGCCTTGCCGCTCGATTCCATATCGCATTGCTGCAAGTGCGCGGGAAAACGGTGCAGCGCCTGGCTGTAGGGCAAAACGGCCAGGGTCGCCATATCGAGGAAATTATGGTTCCAGATGCCGAGAAGGGCCATGAGTAGCGGCAGATTTTTCCGCATGTCAGCTTCTTCGGCCAGCCAGTCGATGGCCGCGGCGCCGCGCAGAAAATCCAAGAGGCCCTGGTAGCCGATGACAAATCCCAGCGTCACCGCCCCGACCATGGAGGCGCCGCTGTAACGGCCACCGATATAATCATACATGTAAAAAGAACGCAGATAGTTGGCCGGGTTGTCCATCGGGCTGCCCTGGCCAGTGATGGCCAGGCAATGCTGGCCTGGATCGAGTCCCGTCGCCTGTAGCCGCTCGCGCACCAATTGTTCGTTGGCGCGGGTTTCAAGCGTCGTGCCGCTTTTTGAGACAATGCAGACAAGAGTGTGGGCGAGGTCAGTTTCGGCCAGCGTCCTCACGGTATCATCGGGATCAACATTGGCGATGAAGCGCGCCCGGCGGCCCGGCAGGCAATAGGCGCGCAGGGCTTCGGTGATGGCGCGCGGCCCAAGATCGGAACCGCCGATGCCAACATGCAGCATGGTCGTGAATTGTTTGCCGCCGGGGGCGCTGACCGCTCCTGTTGCCACCTCTTCCAAAAAAGATTTTAGTTTGGCCAGTTCCGCCTTAGCCTGGGCGGTGGCTTTTGGTTCGGCGGGTTCAGCGGTGAAAATGTCGCGGCAAGCGGTATGCAGCACCTGGCGGTTTTCGCTGGCGTAGCCGTCGATTTTATTGAGCACGGCGCCGCGCCGCATGGCTTTGAACTGATCAATTATCTGGCATTCGTCGGCCAACGCCTGCAGGGCGGCCAGCGTTTGCTCGTCAATCCGCTCGGTGGCGTAGAGCAGGCGGAAGGGACCATTATCGCAGACATAACGCGGTATTCGCCCGAATAAAGCTCCTTCGGCGGTCAGGTCGTAGGGCTGTTTTGCCAGTTGCCGCAAAATTGCCGCCGCCGGCGCGGTGGCGAGGATGGAGTGTTCTCCCGTCATATTGCCTCCTCTTTTCCGGCGATGGCGGCTTCGGCGCGCAGGCGCAGGCTGGTAATGGTGGCGCGGTAATCGTCAGAGCCATAGACCGCTGAACCGGCGACGAAAATATTGGCCCCGGCGGCGGCAATGCGAGCGATGGTAGCGGGGGAAATGCCGCCATCGACTTCGATATCGAGTTGTAAACCGCACTCGCTGGCCGTCCGCCGCAGCGCCGCGATTTTCCGTAATGACGATTCGATGAATTTTTGCCCACCGAAGCCGGGATTGACCGACATCAGCATCACCAGATCGACCTCATCCAGCAGATAGTCGAGGGCGGCGAGCGGCGTTGCTGGATTTAGCACCACGCCGGGACGACAGCCGCGGGCGCGGATCTGACCGACGAGGCGGTGCGGGTGCGGGCCGGCTTCGGTATGGACCGTGATCCAATTGGCCCCGGCGTCGGCAAAGGCATCAATGTATTGACCAGGATTGGCAATCATCAGATGGACGTCAAGGGGTGTCTTGGCCACCTTTTTCACGGCCTCGACGATCAATGGGCCGATGGTGATGTTGGGCACGAAATGTCCGTCCATAACATCAATGTGAATCAAGTCAGCGCCGGCCTCTTCAACGGCGATAATTTCTTCGGCCAGGCGGCCAAAATCGGCGGACAAGATGGATGGCGCGATGGCGACGGTCGGCATCGGAGCTCCTGGAAAAAGTTAAGATTTCAGCCTTCGGGCAACCGCATAAGCATATCACCGGGCACGGTTTCCAGCAAACCTTCGAGTTCCAGATACATGAGAATTTCGTTGAACTGAGCGGGCGACAGCCGCGAACGGGCAAGAATCTCCTCACGGCTTTGCGGATAGACATCGAGCAGGGCCAAGACCGCCGCCTGCTCGCCAGTCAGGGCGATTTTGTCTTTGGCCGTCGCCCGTGGTGAGGCAGCGGTAAAACCGCCCAATTCCGCCAGGATGTCGTCCGCCGACAGGACGATTCTCGCGCCCTCGCGCAGCAACCAATGGCAACCAGCGCTTTTCGCTGAGTCGGCCTGGCCGGGGACGGCGAAGACCTCGCGGCCAATATCAAGGGCCATTTGGGCGGTGATCAGCGAGCCGGAGCGTCTTGCCGCCTCGACAATCACCACCGCTTCGCTGAGAGCGGCGATGATTCGGTTCCGCACCGGGAAACGGAAGGCGTCTGGCGGTGTCCCAAGCGGATATTCGCTGACCAGTAGGCCCTTTTCCCGCATGACCATGAACAACTGGGTATTGGCGGGTGGATAGATGATATCCAGGCCGCAGCCGAGGACACCGATGCTCTGGCCACCGGCGGCCAGAGCGCCGCCGTGCGCCTCGCCGTCGATACCCAGGGCCATCCCGGAAACCACCACCACTTGCCGCGCCAATCCTTTGGCCAAGCCAACCGCCATGCGGCGGCCATAGCTGCTGGCCGCCCTGGCACCAACGACGGCGACGGCGCGTTTTTGCAAAATAGATGTATCGCCAAGGGCATAAAAAAGCGGCGGCGGATCGGCAAGCTGGAGCAGTTTTTCTGGATATTCCGGTTGATTATGGCAGATACAGATGCCGCCGAGTCGGGCCAGGCGCTCTTCTTCGGCGCGGACGGTGGGTAAAAGAGAAGGTGCGGCGGCAACCGCCCGCCACTGCCGTTCGCTGAGACCTCCAACCTGGCGCAAGGCTTTTTCTGGAGCGGCGCAAGCGGCGATGGCGCTGCCAAAATGCGAGATGAGCCGCCAATAGGTGGCCGCGCCGATTCCTGGGCTGAAGCCCAGGCACATCATGGCCTGAACCGGAGTCATCTGTGGCCAGGACATCAGTTGATCATGAAGACCTGCAGCCCGCCGCCGTATGACGGATGCTTGAGTTTGGCGATGGCCTGTGTCTCAATCTGGCGGATGCGTTCCCGCGTGACGGTGAAACAACGCCCGACTTCTTCCAGCGTGTGGTCATATTCCATATCGATGCCTGGTAGCACCTTGGCTTCCCGCCTTCGGATGATAAAAAAAGCTGAAAAAAAATACCACAATCCCAAACTAACCAACTTTGGCAAGGAAACTGGAACAAAGTCAAGATGTTTTTAGACCATCCCTTTCAGGGGTCACCGGATAATTCGCGGTCAGCCTCTTGTTTTTGTTGGAGTAATTGTCGGATCAGCGGCTGATTGCCGTCGTCGCGCGCTTTTTTGATTTCGGCAAGAAGCCTGAGCGAGGTTTCCCGTAAGCGGCGCCGCCGGAGCCAGAGCAGAATATCGTCAAGTTCGCCCTGGGGATCGCCTAAAAAACGCTTGCCGCCTTGGGCGAGAATTTCGATGGCCATCGCCCGTTCCGCGCCTGGCGGTAGCACGGCCAAAAGATCTTCGGCGCTGGCCGCTGGCTTTTCGGCCAACAGGGTCTCTAACGCCTGGCGGAGAATTTCCGCATCATTGCCGAGGCAGTCGCGGATGCCGGCCGCCATCAGAGCGGCGAAACTCCACGGATGCAGCAATAGAAAACTGATCAGGCGCCGCTCTTCTGGTGACAGCGTCGGCACCGCTCCCGGTAGTGAAGTGATCTGGCCGGCCAGCTCCGGCATGGTTTCTGTGATGAAATCCGGGATAGGTTCTTGTTCCGAGAAGAAATCCGGCATCACTTCTCCCCGCCTGGATGGGCGTGATGGCCTTTCCGGTCGGTGACTTTCCTCAAAAGCCTGGGCGTCAATGCCTAAACGCCCGGCGAAATGGCTGATCACGAGAGAGCGGTACAATGGGCTGGCTGCCGCCACGAGCTTTTTAAGCTCTTCGACGATGAGCCGTTTGCCGTCAAGACCCAGGCCATGACGGGTAATCAGTTGTTCCAGGAAAAATTCCGGTAGAGGCGCGGCTTGATCCAGCAGTTGGCGCACGGCGGCCAGGTCCTTTTCCCGCACAAAACTGTCCGGGTCTTCTCCGGCCGGCAAAATCGCCACCCGGCCTGTCATCTCTTCGGCAAGAAAGAGTGGCGCCGCCCGCAAAGCCGCCTTCAGCCCAGCCTCGTCGCCATCAAACAGCAGGATAACTTCTTCAACCAGTGGTTTGAGGATGCGCAACTGCTCCCTGGTCAGGGCTGTGCCCAAGGGCGCGGCTACTTCCTCACAGCCGTGGCCCACCAAGGAAATGAGGTCGAAGTTGCCCTCGACGACCACGGCCCGGCGCGTTTTGGCAATCGCCTGCCGCTGCTGAAAAAATCCGAGCAGCAGGTGGCTTTTGCTGAAGATGGGGCTTTCCGGTGAATTCAGGTACTTCGGTTTGCCGTCGCCCTGGATGGCTCGGCCACCGAAACCGCAGACATGGCCTTTGGCGTCGAAAATCGGGAAGATGATGCGGTCACGGAAGCGGTCGTAATTGCCGCCGTTCTCCTTTTTGACGATGAGGCCGAGGCTTATCGCCAGTTTCTGTTCTTCCGTCGACAGGTGCTTGTCGAGAAAATTCCCGCCTGGCGGAGCGCAGCCAAGGGCAAAACGCTGTCGGATCGCCTCGCCGATGCCGCGTTTATCGAGATAATCCCTGGCGGCGGTGGCGGCAGGGCTGGCCAAGTGGTTGCGAAAAATATCGGCCACCTTGCCATTTAAACGGAACATTGCCTCGCGTTTTTCCCGCTCACGCCGCTCTTTCTCCGAGAGCCTTTTCTCGGGCAGGGCGATGTGGCAGCGGGCGGCCAGGTCCCGCAAGGCTGCTTGGAAATCAAGATGATTGTATTCCTTTACAAAATCAATAGCGTCGCCCGACTTGCCGCAGCCGAAACAGTAAAAGCTGGCGGTGCCGGGATAGACGTAGAACGAGGGCGTTTTTTCGCCATGGAAAGGGCAGAGGCCCATGAAATTGGCGCCACTTTTGCGCAGGACGACATGCTCGCCGATCAGGCGGACAATGTCGGTCTCAGCTTTGACGCGGGCGAGGATGTCGTCGTTATCGTTGGGAAGAGCCATGGCCGGTTGTTGCAAAAATGGCGGTGCCGGCCAGTCTCTTCCACAAGCAGGCGGCGCGGCAAAACACTTTGCCCATAAACGAGGGAACAACTGATGATAATACCGCGGCGGCGGCAATTGTGGGGAAAAATGTCGCGGCGGCGGTTGGGAAAAGGGAATATCCTGTCTTATAAAGATAGTCAAATCTTGACAGAGCGGGTGGTGAGGCGTTATTTTTCTAGGGCTTACCATGTGGATTTCCCCCCACGAAAAAATCGAGGCAGGAGGTGCGGCAATGACCAATACAGCAAAAACGTTTGCCTTCATGGCGGCCATGCTTGCCCTTTTTATGGTGATTGGCCAGGCGCTGGGCGGTCGCGGCGGCATGATGGTGGCGCTTTTTATGGCTTTGGCAATGAATTTTTTCGCCTACTGGTTCAGCGATAGCTTGGCCTTGCGCATGAACGGGGCGCGGGAAATCGCCTACCAGGACGCGCCAGAGTTGTATGAACTGATCTCGTCACTCGCCGGCCGGGCCGGATTGCCGATGCCGAAAGTTTGCGTGGTTGACAGCGACACACCGAATGCCTTCGCCACTGGGCGTAACCCGGAGCACGCGGCGGTGGCCGTTACCACCGGCCTCATCCGCCTGATGAGCCGCGACGAGTTGGCCGGCGTCATCGCCCATGAGCTCGGGCATATCAAAAATCGTGACATTCTCATGAGTTCAATCTCGGCGACCATGGCCGGAGCAATCAGTTATCTGGCGACGATGACCCAGTGGTCAATGCTGTTTGGT
>JAIRRG010000064.1 GCA_031256095.1 Desulfobulbaceae bacterium | reverse complement strand
TGAGAGCTCCTGCTGCCGCCGTTCCAGGCGGAGGAGGCGTTTGTGTTTGGAGAGTAAATCGTATCGGTTCCAAACACCCCGGACGCCGCCGGCACTGACGGCGACCCCACGCAAGGCCAGTTCTTGTGCCACCCGCAACGTCCCATGCATCGGGTAATCAAGACTGTAAGCCAGGATGGATTGTTCGATTTCGGTAGCGACCCGGTTGGGATGCGGCCCCTTGCAGCCGGACATCCTGTCGAGCAGGCCCGCCGCACCGTAGGTCTGATAGTTACGCCGGATTTCGTAAAACCGCTGACGGCTATAGCCCATGACTTTGCACGCCTTACTGACGTTCCGTGGTTCCTGCGCCAAATCCAGCGGACTGAGTTTGCGTCGCGCTACTTTTTTTCTGTGGTCATACGTCTTCCCTCCCGGTCAGAATGGGTAAGGGTACCCGTTTCATAACCCGGTTCGGGGTCGTATGACCACACCCTTCTTGTGGCCAACTGTCAGGTGAATACTGTATCAGTACACTTGTAACGACTGCGGGATATTATATATGTTTTGGTTTATAAATTTACGATGTCCCTCGTATCCTGACGAGGGGCAAGGGCGTAGGCTATGAAGAACATCTTCAGCCATGCCCAGGACGCGCCTTTCTTTTGCTTGCCCAAAAGAAAGGCGCCAAATAAAACGGCACCCCACGGGAGCGTCGGCTTGCCCCCGCGCGGTTCGCCCCCCGGCGGCGGCGCCGATCCCCTCGCCGCTGGCCAGCGGCGGGCGGCGAGCGAAACTCGCGCTGCGCGCTCGAACAGTCGCTTGCCGTGCGCGGCAAGCCGCTTTTCCTGCCGCTTGGCGGCGCGGCTCGGCGCTCCCGACGGGGACTGTAACGGCGATTCCGTTGTTGCCATTTTGCCGCGACCGTGGTGGGCGACAGGTAGGTGCAGATTTGAAATCTGCATCTACGAATGGTTTGGCAAATGATTTGGATGCGGGCGACGGGCGGCAAGATGCCGCCCCTGGTTCAGCAGTCGTGGTATCCCGCCGCCTGAACACATGGACGAAGCCGCATAAAAACCATCAAGGACAATTCTGTGCGTCAGGTAAGTGGTGGATCCCTACGCTTGAAACCGTGGTAAAATTGTCAGGTATCTTTCACTGTGCATTCCCTTTTCATGACGAATTTCATACACAGTGGTTCAGTTCTATGTTGCACACGACGAAGAAATAGAGTATATATTTATGGCTCTACGTTGAAACTCTAAAAATGGAATACAGAGTTTATCATGTTTCCATGGAGCCATATGAGCTTGGTGGTGTAATACAATTTCTAAATTAAAACTTGAATAATTTTCTGTGTCATTGCGAGCGAAGCGAAGCAATCTATATTGTGTGAAAGATTGAAAAAATGGATTGCTTCATCGCTCTGTTCCTCGCAATGACCGGAACCAATATATAAGTTTTGATTTATAAATCGAATAACCGGGCTTTCGCGTCGGCAACACCGGTTCAAATCCGGTTTGGGATGCCGACATTGTAGTGTTCACGAGGCTGGGCCAGCGAGCGCCAGTATGCAGTGTACGTTCTTTTACGTGGCCCTTTGTTCAAATGTAGTATTCACGACATTATTTTGCTGTCTGGCGATGCCGGATAAACGGCACCGGGAGTGCATTTTCTCGGGGGCTGTCGCCCGCCAACGCGCCGCGGGCGGCATGAGTTATTAACAGAAAATCAAAATGGAGACTGCTGTGGAAAGTTTCAGCGCCGCGAATTTCAAGCCGGTTGTCGAAAAATGCGCTGGTTGTGACCGAATTGTCGAACAGTTGGGCAACCAGTACTGTCAGACCTATATGAATCCGGAAGCCAAATGGCGTCTGGGCCTGTGCAATTTTGCCACCCACGCCAAACCGGAGATCGTTGTTACCAAAGTCCGCCTCAATCCGTTGAAGGCCGCCAAACGCGCCTCCGCCTCCAAGAAGAAATAGCCTAACCGGGGTGGCCCGCAAAGCCGCCCCATTTTTTATCTTTCGCCAAAAAGAGCGGTGCCGACGCGGATGATGGTGGCGCCCTCCTCAATGGCAACGGCAAAATCGCCGGACATGCCCATGGATAGTTCCACCTTCGGCGCGGCGAAGAGTTTTTTTGCGGCCAGCGTCGCCGCCAATTGGCGCAGTTCCCGGAAAAATGGGCGAGAATCCTCTGGGTTGGGGCTGTAGGGAGGGATGGTCATGAGACCGGTGACACGCAGCCATGGCAATTCCTGGATGGCGAAGAGAAACTTTTCGCAATCCTCCGCTTTTACCCCTGATTTCTGCTCCTCCCCGCCGACATTTACCTGTACCAAGGCCGCCAGCGGTTTGCCAACGGCCTGCCGGTGTTTGTTCAGTTCGCGGGCGATTTTCTCCCGGTCGATGGTTTGCACCATGGAAAAAATCGTTGCCGCGATCTTCGCCTTATTGGATTGGATGTGGCCGATGCAGTGGAATTCGGCAAGGTTGGAAAGCTGCCGGTATTTCTCTTCTGCTTCCTGGAGGTAGTTTTCCCCAAAAATCCGTTGGCCGGCGGCTGCCGCCTCGCGGATGCTGTCCACAGAAACGGTTTTTGAAACGGCGAGTAGGCTGATCTCTCCGGGATGGCGGCAGCATCTGGTGGCGCTTTCAGCGATTTTTCGGTGAATTTTTTGTAATTGTCCGGCAATACTCATTATTTGTCCTTTTCATGTTCAATGGCGAACAGCCGGCGGGTATTGGCGGTGGTGGCCGCCGCCAGCTCGGCCAAGGAAATGCCGCGCAGCCTGGCGATGTGTTCAGCGGTTTTCACCAGCCAGGCCGGTTCGTTGCGTTTGCCGCGATAGGGATGCGGCGCCAGAAACGGCCCATCGGTTTCAACGAGCAGACGGTCAAGAGGTACTTTTACCGCCACCTCCTGAAGCGCCGCCGCGTTTTTGAAGGTGACGACGCCAGACAGGGAAACATATAGGCCAAGATCAACGACTTTTTTCGCCAATAGCCAGTCACCGGAGAAACAGTGCAAGACCCCACCATGTTGGCGCACTGGGTTGGCAAGCAGCGCCGCCAGTATATCGCTGTGTGCCTCGCGGTCGTGGATGATTACCGGTAGCCGCGCCTCGGCGGCCAGTTCCAGTTGCCGGGCGAATTGCCGCCGCTGGATGGGGCGTGGCGAGTAATCTTTCGCGTAATCAAGGCCGATTTCTCCCCAGGCAACGATGGCATCACCGCCTTCCGCCACCAGGTTGAGCAGGCCGTCCCAGTCGCTGTCGCTCGCATGAACGCTGTCATGGGGATGGATGCCCACCGCCGCTTTCAGCATCGAATATTTTCGCGCCAGCGCCAGTGCCTGCCTGGAGCTGTCCAAATCGATGCCGACCGTGATGATTTGGCTTACGCCCGCCGCCTTGGCGCGGGCAAGAATGGCATCGAGATCATCCGTGTAATCGTCCATATCAAGATGGCAATGGCTGTCGATAAGCATTTTTTACTGTTGCATCCTTTCTGGTGTTTATGATAGGAGCTTAATATTATTTCTAAATTAAAATTTGAACAATTTTTGTGTCATTACGAACGAGGCGAAGCAATCCATATTATATCAAAAATTGAAAAAAATTGATTGGTTCGTCAATACGTTTCTCGCAAATACAGGGAATGATATATAAGTTTTTATTTATAAATTGAATAACTTGATTGATAGTGATGGGCCTTTGCCGCTCATCGGTCAGGGCAGTCCCGCTTATGGTAGCGGATATTGAAGAAAAAAACTTTCATAAGTGGGAATAGCCAGCGTATTCTTACAGAAACCCTTGCCCAAAAAGAAAGGGCAAAGCATGTGCCGACTGTCGGCAAGCATGTGAGACCATGCAACATGGAGTCACGGTATTATCAGCCAGAGGAACAATGAGAAAAAATCGCTGTCCTGTTAATGGACAAAGTCATTGAGCTGGGCGCGGAGTTTTGTCATGTTTGGGGCCTTGTCATGACCCAGCGGCGAAAGGTTTTCAGGATCGCAAACTCAATCATGACCGCCGTTTGTGCGGCAGCTCCTGAAAATGTCTTTGTCCGGTTGGTAGAGAGTGCTTGTCACATCTAACAAACCCAATAGGCTGTGAAAAATGTTGTCATGTGAAAAAGCCTGACCTTCCTTGCTAGCCAAGCAAGCGTAGTCGATACGGCTGTCCTTTTTCATTGCCTCCGACATCCACAGCAAAAAAGGGACATGAGTCTGCTCCTCCGGGGCGATAGCATAGGGCAGGCCGTGCAGATAGACATTGTTTTCGCCCAGCGATTCGCCATGATCAGACACATACATGACGCCGGTTTTCAGATCGGGAAATTCTTTGGCCAAGTCGATCACTGAGGAAATGATGTAATCGGTATAGAGGATGGTGTTGTCGTAGGTGTTGATAATCGCCTGCCGTGGGCAGTTCTGAATGTCGGCGGTGTCGCAGGTAGGCGTGAATTTTTTAAATTGTTCCGGGTAACGCTGATAGTAGGACGGCCCATGGCTGCCCATGGTGTGCAAGAAGATCACAGTATCTTTGCCGACAGCACTCAGCTTGCTTTTCAATCCATTCACGAGAACGTCGTCACGACAGTAGTCGGCGGCGCAGTATTGGGAATTACCAATGACGACCATGTCTTCCGTTGCTGCCCGGTCGCAGACATCCTTGCAGCCGCCATCGTTTTCTTGCCACAGCAGGTCATAACCGCCTGCGCCCAGCAGATCGAGTAGGTTTTGGGTGAATTTGGCATCGTTGGCGTTGAAATGCTGACGGCCACCGCTGGAAAACATGCAGGGGAGGGAAGTGGCTGTGGCGGTGCCGCAGGAAGTCATGTTTTTGAAATAGATGATATTTTCTTTGGCCAGGCGAGGATTGGTGTCGCGCTCATAACCTTGTAGGGAAAAATTGGCCGCCCGCGCCGTTTCGCCGATGATGAAAATCAGCACCGTATGGCGGTCGTGCCGTGCGGAGGCCAGGCGATGGGCGTCACGGTCAAGCCAGACAAAAACCCGCCGCGCTTGTGCCTCCTCATGGAAATAGCGCTCAATGCCATAGGTGTAGTTGATGGTGTTGACGAGTTTATTGGCCTGGTCGTGGTTGCGGAAGAACGACACGTATTCTTTGTATGAGGTGGCGGCGAAACCAGCCACCACGCCGGCGCCGACGCCGATATAGAGCAGCCGGGAAAGCAGCTCCCTGGCAAAAGGACGGTACAGGATGCGGACGCGGGCAAAGAGTATTGCCGGGATGATGCCGGATAGCAGAAACCACAGGCAGCCCGAAAGCGTGATCAGGTCGGTGGCCTCGTGGACATTGGTCTGAACAGCATTGCGGATCATGTCGGCGTCGATAAAAACGCCCAAATTCCACATCAGGTAGTTGGTGACGCTCGATACCAGCAAAAATGGGATGATCAACCATTTGGCGATGGGTTTGATCACGGTTAGGCAGAAAATCCAGCCGAACAGTACGCCGTTGACTATGAAGAGCGAGATGGCGAACAGCGCCATCCGCCCGCCGTCGATTTCCAGATTGGTGGCGATGAAACGCCAAAAGCTGAGATTGAGAACGAAACCAAAGTACAGGGTCAGAATGGCAATAAGCCATTGGCTTTTGATAAGCGGGTGCGGCAGACGAGAGAAGAGCAGTTTCACTGGTAAAATCCTAATCATTATATAGCGTTTTCTTTCTCAGTCTGAAGGCGCGATCGGAGTTCAAACGGATGGGCAAAAGCTGAAAAGCAAAAACCCCAGAGATCCCTCGGCATGGAATTGCGAGGGGGCTCTGGGGATGTCGCTTGCGCGGAAAGATACCGCTGAAGAAAATTTTAGTCAGGTAAAAATTACAGCGACTTGACTTTCGCGGTCAAGGCCGGGACGAACTGCAACAGGTCGGCGACGACGAGAACGTCGGCGGCCTCACCAATCGGCGCGTCTTTGTCGGTATTGATGGCCACGATGAACTCGGACTTCTTCATACCGGCCAGATGCTGCACGGCGCCGGAGATACCGCAGGCGACGTACATTTTGGGAGAAACAGTCTGGCCGGTGGTGCCAACCTGACGGTTGTGATCCGCCCAGCCGTTATCGACGACCGGTCGCGAGGCGCCATATTCTCCATGCAGGGCTTCGGCCAGGGCGGCAACAACAGCGAGGTTTTCCGGTTTGCCAATACCACGGCCGGCGCTGACAATGATCTCGGCTTTGGTGAGGTCGACGCCGGTTTTCGGCGCCGCTTCATAACCGCCGAATTCCACCTTGCCCGTGGCGCTGGTGGTGATTTTTTCCACCTGCGGCGCGGCGGTAATCGGCGCTGGCGGCGTAAAGGCCCCGGCCTGTAAAGTCACCACGGTTTTCGCGGTATTGCAGGTGATGGTGCGGCGCAGTTTGGCGTTGCAGACGGGCATCACCAGCTTGCCGTTTTCGATGGCAATCACTTCGGAAAGCTGTGCCGCCTTCAAGGCACAGGCAAGGCGCGGCGCCAGATCCCAGCCGTAGGAGGAATGAGAGAACACAATCATGTCTGGATTCTCTTTGGCCACGACATCAAGAAGTAATTGTTTGTGCATCTCCGGATTGTATTCGCCACAGGAGGCGACATCGGCCAGATACAACTTGCCGGCATAGGCGGGCAAGGAGGCCTCGCTGCCGACCATCACCATGACGTTTTCCGCGCCCATTTTTTCGGCGAAGGCGACCAGCTCGTTACTGGAGGCAAGCGCCTTTCCATCTCTGTATTCCGCCACTAACAATAATTTCATGGTCGTCTCCTACTTGAGAACTGAAGTTTTTTCTTTCAGGATGGCAATCAGCTTGTCAACCAGGGCCGGTACTTCACCCTCAAGGATGGTCCCGCCGCCTTTCTTCTCCGGGAAAAACATCTTCTCGGCCGTCTGACGAGCGTCAACGTGCAAAAGGTCGGCGACGGCCAAGGTGTCGAATGGTTTTTTCTTCGCCTTCATGATGTTCGGCAAGGTCGGGTAGCGCGGCGTGTTCAGACCAAGCTGGCAGGTGAGCAGCACCGGCACTTTGGCCGATACCTTGGCCTTGATGCCGCCTTCGAGCTCGCGTTTCACCTCGACCGCGCCGCCGGCGTAAGAAAAGCCGACAATGGTCGAAATCGACGGTATGCCCAGCGTTTCAGCGACGAGGATGCCCACTTGGGCACTACCGCGGTCTTGGGACTGCATGCCGGTGAAAACAACATCAAAGCTCTTGTCCTTGGCGAACTCGGCAATGATGCCAGCAAGCTGATAGGGTTCCTTTTTGTAGGATTCGTTATCGACAACATGGACGGCGCGATCACAGCCCATGGCCAAGGCTTTCTTCAGCGGCTCGACGGCCTTGTCACTACCAATGGTCAAAACGGTCAGCTCAGAATCCTTTTCTTGTTCATGGAGTTGCACGGCCTGCTCCACGGCGTACTCGTCGTATTCATTCATCCGCCAAGCCAATTCCGCCGTGTCATACCACGTG
>JAIRRG010000022.1 GCA_031256095.1 Desulfobulbaceae bacterium | reverse complement strand
CGGCAAATTCGGCGCCGCCATGCACCTGATTTTTATTGTCCACAATTTCGAGGATTACTCTGGCTTCCTCATGCCGCAGATGGGGATGCCAAACCTTGAACATGAGCTGATGGAGGGGGCGGAGCAGAAGATGGCCGCCTTCGCCAAAGAAATTGAGCCATATTGCCGGCAATGCGGCGTCAGCTCGGTACAGTGGCGGGTGGTCAACGGCGATATTGGTGAGGGCGTTATCGACTTCGCCAACGAGCTTGGCTGTGACATGATCATCATGGGCACGCACGGCTACAAGGGTCTGGAAAAAATCGTTTTCGGCAGCATCGCCGACAAGGTGGTGCGCTCGGCCACCTGTCCGGTGCTGACCATCAACCCCTATACCTGCTGCAAAACGGAATAATTTGATTTATAAATCAAAAATTATATAGTATCCCCTGTCGTTGCGAGGAACGAAGTGACGAAGCAATCCATTTTTTTCAATTTTCACCACAGTATGGATTGCTTCGCTACGCTCGCAATGACACAGAAAATTATTCAAGTTTTAATTTAAAAATTGAATAAGCCATCGCCGTGCCATGGCGGCGGGAGATAAGCGTCTTCACGGCGACCTGGTTCTACTCCGCCGCCAGCATGGATTTCCACGATGTTTTATGTAGGCTCAGAATCTGGCAAGAACAAGGGTTTTGAGCCTTTCACTTTTGATGGGTTGAGCGGAGCGAAACCCATCCTACGGGGCTGATTGGGAGGGGTGATGAAGAGATTTTTTATAGTCCTGGCTGCTTTGGTCTTGGTTGTCGGATTGGCGGGCTGCATAAATTCCGCCGAGGATAAGGCGAAAAAAGCCATTACCGCCAAGCTAACCGACCCGACATCTCCTCTTTTCTCAGACTTCACCGAGCTGAAAACGCTGCCAGAAGTCCCTGGCTGGGCAATTATGCGTGCCAAAGTCAACGCCAAAAATAGCAAGGTAGGATGGGTTGAGCGGAGCGAAACCCATCAATCACAACCCATCACTACTCGCTTCCAGTGCCGCCTCTCTCACGCCCCCGGTAGCCGCACACCTGGTTTTTTCCGCAGGCGGATGGCTTTCGGCGTCACCTCGACCAGTTCGTCATCGTTGATGTAGGCGATGCAATCCTCAAGGCTCATCTTCACGGGAGGCGTCAGGATGACCGCCTCGTCCGAGCCGGAGGCCCGCATGTTGGTCAGCTTTTTCCCTTTAGCCGGATTGACCACCATATCGACGGCGCGGCTGTTCTCGCCGATGATCTGCCCGGTGTAGAGCGGCGCGCCGGGGCCGATGAAGAGTTTGCCGCGATCCTGCAAGTTCCACAGGGCGTAGGCGACGGCGACGCATGGCTCCTTGACCGCGAGGACGCCGTTGACGCGGTTGACGATGTCGCCAGCGTGCGGCCCGTAATCGTCGAAGATATAGGACATCATGCCCATACCCTTTGTGTCGGTCAGGAACTGCGAACGGTAGCCGAGCAGGCCGCGCGTTGGTATCGTAAAGACCATGCGTACCATGCCGTTTTCCATGCTCATTTCCACGAGCTGGCCGCGCAGTTTGCCGAGTTTTTCAATGACCGCGCCCTGAAACTGCTCATCGACATCGACGGTCAGGCGCTCGTAAGGTTCAAGCAACTGGCCGTTTTCTGCCTTCATGATCACTTCAGGCCGGGTTACCTGAAACTCGTACTGCTCGCGGCGCATTTTTTCGATCAGGATTGACAGGTGCAGCTCGCCGCGCCCTGACACTTTATAACCGATTCCTTCTGTCATCGGCTCGACATGCAAGGCGACATCGGCCAGCACCTCGCGTTGCAGCCGCTCCTCAATGTGGCGCGAGGTGACGAATTTGCCTTCCTTACCGGCGAAGGGAGAATCGTTGGGGATGAAGTTCATCGAAATCGTCGGCGGATCAATGTTGATTACCGGCAGCGGTCTCGGATTGTCCGGGTCGGTGAAGGTGACGCCGACGGTGACGTCCTCCATGCCGGCAACGGCGACGATTTCGCCGCAACCGGCGCTCTCCACCGTCTCTTTGCCGTCGCGGTGAAAGCGGTAAATTTTGGCGATGCGCACCGGCTTCACCGAGCCATCGCGCCGCGCCACCGCCACCGGCTGATTAATCGACAGCCGGCCGTTGACCACCTTGCCGATGCCCAGCCGCCCGAGATAGGGCGAATAGTCGATGGTCGCCACCTGCATTTGCAGCGGTTCGTCGGGGCTGCCGCCCGGCGCCGGGATATGGTCGATGATCATGCGCGAGACAATATCCATGTTGCCGCCATCCGTTATCTGGTCGTCAGGTTGGCTCAAGGCGTAGCCCTGTTTGGCCGAGGTATAGACCACGGGAAAATCGAGAATGGCGTCGGGGGCGTTCAGTTTGACGAAGAGATCGAAGACCTGATCAACCACCCAGGCGCAGCGAGCCGCCGGTTTGTCGATCTTGTTGATGACGACGATGACCGGCAGATGGTTTTCCAGGGCTTTTTTTAGGACGAAATAGGTCTGCGGCATCGGCCCTTCCTGGGCATCGACGAGGAGCAAGGCGCCGTCGGCCATGCCCAGCACCCGCTCGACCTGACCGCCAAAATCAGCGTGTCCCGGCGTGTCGATGATGTTGATCCAATGGTCGGCGAAGGTGTACGAGCCGTTTTTGGCGGTGATGGTGATGCCGCGCTCGCGCTCCAAATCCATGGAATCCATCAGGCGCTCCGCCACCTGCTGGTTATCGCGGAACATGCCGGAATGGCGAAATAATTGATCGACAAGGGTGGTTTTACCATGGTCAACGTGGGCGATGATTGCCACGTTGCGAATTAACTGCTGCTGCATGAATCTGTCCTTGCCGCCTCGTCAGGCTTGACGGAAACGGCCAATGATGAAATAAAGACGAAATGCCTTGGTGAATACATTGCGGATTGCCTACGAAACCCGCGAGGGGCAGAGAATATAGCCGGAAACGGCGTAAGCCGCAAGCTGTGCCGCCAAGGCTGTCGCCAACGCCTGGGCGAATGCCGTGGCCCGTCGTCTTCAGGCGAGGGGCCGAAACCATTTATCCCTCGTTACAAACCAAGGGTAGCCAGGGTGGCAGTCAATTCGTCCTTTCGGCAGTTGATAGATATGGCCATAGGAGAGCGCCATGCGCAGCATGAATGTCGCCGCTGTCCAAATGCGGTCTGGCCCGGAAGTCGGGGCAAATCTGGTGGCGGCGCGGCGCCTGATTGCCGAGGCCGTTAGCGCCGGCGCCGAACTGGTTTTGTTGCCCGAGTATTTCGCCATGCTGGGGGCGTCGCTCTCGGCGCGACGGGCCGCCTACGAAGAGGACGGCGACGGCGCGCAGCAGCGCTTTCTTGCCGAGACGGCGCGGGCACATGGCATTTACTTAATCGGCGGCTGTGTCCCTCTTCGCAGCAGTACTTCCGGTGCTCCGGAAGCACAGCGCGCCCGGAGCGCCTGCCTCGCCTATGGGCCGGACGGCGGGCGGCGGGCGCGCTACGACAAAATCCATCTCTTTCAATTCGCTTACGGCGAAGAAGCATATGACGAGGCGCAGATGATCGAAGCCGGCAACACGCCGGTGACCTTTGCCGCGCCCTGTGGTCGCGTCGCCTTGTCGATCTGCTACGACCTGCGTTTCCCGGAACTTTACCGCAGCTTCGGCGCAGTGGCGCTTACCGTTGTTCCCGCCGCCTTTACCGCGACGACGGGTCGCGCCCATTGGGAAGTTCTGCTGCGCGCCCGCGCCATTGAAAACCAGTGCTACGTTCTTGCCGCCGGCCAGGACGGTAGCCACATGAACAGGCACGAAACCTACGGCCACTCAATGCTGATCGACCCGTGGGGCGACATCCTGTCCTGTCTGCCGCACGGTGAGGGCGTCGTCAGCGGGACGGTCGATCCGGCGAGAATCGAGAAAGTCCGCGGCTGCTTGCCAGCCTTGCGGCATCGGCGCTTGTCGGGGCACAGGTGACAGGGATCAGGTATCAGGGATCGAAAATAGAAAGTCCACCATTCTGCGCGGGACTGCAGAAGGCGGAAGCTTCCCACTTCGCTTCGTTCGCGGCCCGCCTGTAGCAGACCTGCCTGGAGCAGGCAGGTGGCAATGACAAGTTCAATATCGCGATATTGATGTCAAATTGGTATCGTTTGATATTTCTCTCACCATCGCCTACCGAAGGAAATCCTTATGCTTGTCAGTGGTATCCACTATCGTACGGTCTGGCTTGCCGGCGAAACCGTCAAAATGATCGAGCAGAATCAACTGCCCTTTTCCTTTCAGATTCATGACTGCCCGGACTACCGCGCCACCTGCGGCGCCATCCAGACCATGGTTGTCCGCGGCGCTGGCGCCATAGGTTCGGCCGCTGGCTATGCCATGGCCCAGGCTTTTCTCGCTGGCGACGACGCGGCGCTGGCCAAGACGGCGATCGAAGCGACGCGGCCAACGGCGCGTAATCTCTTTTATGCGGTTGAGCGGGTTTTTGCCGCTGGTCTGGCCGGTGGCGCCGGACTGGCCGTGGCCGAAGCGGAAAAGATTGCCGACGAGGATTGTGCCGCTTGTCAGGCTATCGGTGAATACGGAGCGGCGCTGCTGCCGGAAAACTGCCGCCTCGCCACCCACTGCAATGCTGGCTGGCTGGCCTTTACCGATTACGGCTCGGCCTTGGCCCCGGTCTATGTCGCCGCCAGGCAGGGCAAGAATCCCTTCGTCTACGCCGATGAGACGCGGCCCCGTGGCCAGGGCGCTCGCCTGACCGCCTGGGAACTGTATGGCGAAGGCATCGCCCACGCCATCATCGCCGACAACGCCTGTGCCTTCCTCATGGCCCGCGGCCAAATTGACCTGATGATCGTCGGCGCCGATCGCGTTGCTGCCAATGGCGATGCCGCCAACAAAATCGGCACCCTGGAAAAGGCCCTGGCCGCCCGGTATTTCGGCGTCCCATTTTATGTCGCCGCGCCAACATCAACGGTGGACGCGGCTTGCCCGTCCGGGGACGCCATCCCGATTGAGGAACGCGACCCGGTGGAAGTGTTGTATCAGAGCGGGCCGGATGAAAATGGCGTCATGCGGACGATTCGCGTTGCCTCGCCGTCGTCCACCGCCTCCAACCCGGCTTTTGACGTGACGCCCGCCGCTTTGATTACCGGCATCATCACGGAAAAAGGGATTTTTAAGCCGGAGAATATAGGCCAGGCTTTACTGCCATGAGTGAAGAATACCAAGGTGTTCGCTTCACCACTTCATTTCTTGGTCACGAACCGCCCCGCCATCGGCTGCTGCCGGAACTCCGCCGCTGGTGCCGCATCTTTCATGACAGAGGATTGGCGCCGCCGTATCCCGGCGGTTCCAGCGGCAACCTCAGCTTTCGCGCCGAAAATTCCTTCATCATCACGGGAACGGCCATTGGCCTGAAAGATAATCTGACAGATGACGCCTTCGTTGAAGTGGTCGGTTGTGATGTCGCCGCCGGGCGCGTTGAGGCGCGTGGCGGCCGTGAGCCATCTTCGGAAACGATGCTGCATGCCCTGCTGTACCAGCATTTTCCGCAGATAGGCGCGGTGTTTCATGGTCACCATGAGGTTATTACCCGCGAGGCGGAAGCCCTGGGGCTGCCGCAAAGCCCTTGTCCGCTGCCCTACGGTAGCGGCGAGCTGGCCGAAGCCGCCTGGCGCCTTGCCGGGCAGTGCGATTTTTTCGTGCTGCGTGATCACGGTTTTGTCGCCACCGGCCCAGATATGGCCTCGTGCGGCGGCTTATGTCTGCGCTGGTTGGGAAAAATTACCGGGCCACGCCCGCTCTGACTAGCCATCGCCGATGGCGGCCCAGCCCGCATATTCCGCTGCCGATTGGAAAAAAAATGGTATAGTCGTGGCCGCGTTGTTTTTTTACCAAGAATTGCCGCGAGACAGCGTTGTTTCCAATTAAACTGGTACTTTTTTAATATATGGACAATACGGCGGGGGAAAGCCTCCCAGAGCAAGAGGATGCGGTCCGGCATTATCGTTATCGCCTGCGTTTTCGCGACGGTGGCCTGATCATTGGCGCCCGTGGTGATGAGGGCGGTTTTACGCGGGATCAGATGGTGATGGTGGCGGCGCCGCATGGCCTCGAACCGGCTATGGTCGTCGGCATGGCGCCGATGCGCTGTGCCATGGCTGGCGCCACGCAATTGGATTATGCCGTACTGCGCTTGGCTACCGCTGACGAGCGTGCCCAGTACCACGATCTGATCCGCCAAGAGGATGAGGCGTTTCATATTTGTCAGGAACTGGTGGAAAAACATCAGTTGGAAATGCGCTTGGTGCGGGTCGAGCGTTTTTTCAACGGCGCCAAAATCATCTTTTATTTCACTGCCGACAATCGTGTCGATTTCCGGGCCTTGGTCAAGGACCTGGTACGGGAATTTCGCACCAGGGTTGAGATGCGCCAAGTTGGGGTCCGCCACGAGACCAAAATGCTGGGCGGCCTCGGTGCCTGTGGCCGTGAATTGTGCTGCGTTGCCTTTATGAACGATTTTGATTCCGTGACCATCAAAATGGCCAAAGAGCAGGACCTGCTGCTCAATCCGGCAAAAATTTCCGGCCTTTGTAACCGCCTGTTGTGCTGTTTGGAACATGAATACGAAACCTATCGTCAATTACGAAAAAATATGCCAAAAGTAGGCAAGAGGATTAAGCTTGGCGGCGAACTCGTCCGCGTTAAAAGTCAGAATCCGCTGCGCCAAACGATCGTTGTCCAGAACGACGAGGGCGCCGAGCGGCAGTTGCCGCTCGGCGAGTGGCAGCATTGCGAACGTGAACCGGCGCGCGTTGACAAAGCGGTGAAAAAAACCACGGATAAAGGCCGCAAAGGGGAAGACGGCGAGCCGCCGCCCGCCTGATTGAAAGGAGAAGCTGTTTTGAGCGTCTATATCACCACGCCGATTTATTACGTCAACGCCGAGCCGCATATTGGCCACGCCTATACGACCATTGTCGCCGACGCCTACAGCCGTTTTCAGCGGCTGCGCGGCGAGCGTGTCCGCTTTCAGACCGGCACCGACGAACACGGCGACAAGATTGCCGAGGCCGCCGCCCGCCAAGATATCGAGCCCCGCGTCTACGCCGATAGAATTAGCGGCAAATTCCGCGATACCTGGCCGCTGCTCGCCTGCGCCCCCGACAATTTCATCCGTACCACCGATCCGGCCCATGTCGAGGTAGTGCGGCGAATTTTGCAAACGGTTTACGACAGGGGCGACATCTATTTTGACAGCTATACAGGGCT
>JAIRRG010000012.1 GCA_031256095.1 Desulfobulbaceae bacterium | reverse complement strand
CGGCAAATTGTTTCTTTTTTTGATTCTGGCGGCGGTAGCTTTATTATTTTGCCATAATTACCATTATCCCAGCGAAGATGCCATCAGCGCCATAAGCTACCGGCAGCGTCACCGGCTCGCTGCTTGGAACGGCCGGGGGCGCGTTTCTGTGGCCACGAGAACCTCTGGGCCGAGCGGTAAGCGGCGCAATCGCTGGCCTCCCTTGGCCAAGTAGCGGCCTGTAGGCCATCCCCATTGCCATAACCGACAAATATGGGCTCTAACAGCGAGGAGCGAAAAACCATGAAAAAACCAAGCGATTTTGCCGTCACCAGCCCAGATGAACTGCTGGCTTTTCTCGGCCGCCAGTTGCCGCAAGAGGGGCGTAAACACCTGCTGCGCCTGCTGAGTGCCGACCGCGTCCTGGTTGATGGCCTGGCCATCCGCCAATTCGATCACCCGCTTCAGATCGGCCAGCGCGTCATCATAGCCCCACGTCAGGCCAGTATCCGGAGCCAGGGCTTGCCGCCTTTGCCGATCGTCCACGAGGACGATTTTCTTATCGTTGTCAACAAGCCGTCCGGCCTGTTGACAGTGGCCACCGACAAGGAAAAGCGGCGCACCGCCTACGCCATGCTAAGCGAATATGTGAAAGAGGCAAATCGTGACAACAAAATTTTCATCGTCCACCGTATTGACCGCGAGACATCAGGGCTGCTGCTGTTCGCAAAAAGTGAAGACGTGAAACGGGCCATCCAGGACTCATGGCTGGATGTTATCGAGGAACGGCTCTATGTGGCAGTGGTGGAAGGCAAGCTGGCGCAACAATCCGGCACGGTAAAATCCTATCTTAAAGAAAGCTCTGCAATGCGCGTTTATTCATCGGCCAACCCGCATCAGGGCAGGGAAGCGGTGACCCACTTCCGCAGGTTGGCCGTCAGCCGCGCCTATTCGCTGGTTGAATTGCGTCTCGAAACCGGGCGCAAACACCAGATTCGCGTCCACATGCAAGAGCTGGGGCATCCGGTGGCCGGCGACAAAAAATACGGCGCTGTCACCAAGCCGTTGAAGCGGCTGGCCTTGCACGCCAAGGTGCTGGCCTTTCGCCACCCGGTCGACGGCAAGCTGCATCACTTTGAAACGCCGATTCCACCTGCCTTCACAGCCATGTTTGCCGCCAGCATCTCCTGACTACTATACGGAAAATCAATCTGGTGAGGGTTTTTGTGGCGATTGATTGTGCCGCCATTGCCAGCCTCAACTATTTCGCTTGTCGATCCACACTGCCAAGCCCTTGGCGTTCATGTTGATGTCTGTTCTCCACACGGCAAGTATTTGTTCCGGTTCCAGCCGGCAGCCGAAGCGTCCAGCTTCGTCCAACAGCAGGCGGGTAAGATCAGCGCGAATGCCTTTGAGCCGCTCCGCCGGGTCAAGGCTGCCAGCGCGGCGGGCGATGGCGGCATGGGCGTCGATCATGCGGCGCAAATGTTCCGCCTGTGCCGGAACATCCCGCAATTCGCTAAAATGGGTCTGATAAACAACTTTTGGCGCCAAGGAACAAATCAAGCCGATTGAGGCGTGCGCCGCCTCGGGGTCAAATTGTACCGGCGAAGTGGTCGGAAAAACGAACTGACGACCATCTGTGTCGAGGTCACGGTAGGAAACGCCAAAGACATCGCCGGTAAAAACGCTGGCGCTTTGGCGGTCAACGATCGTGATATGGTGTTTGGCGTGGCCCGGCGTATCAAGGCAAAGCAGCTCACGCCCGGCGAGGTTAATAATGGTTTCGTGCGGGGCCTCAATCAGCCGTTCTTTCGGCACTGGCAGGATTTCCCCGTACAGGCGGCGCATGGCCTCAGCGCCATAAACGAGGGTGGCGCCGGCAACCAGTTTAGCTGGATCAATCATATGCCGGGCGCCGCGCGGATGCACGACTAGGCGGGCGTTGGGCAGGTGACGCATGAGCAGTCCAGCGCCGCCGGCATGGTCAAGGTGGACGTGGGTCAATATCACATAATCGACCGCCTCCGGCGTCAGGCCGAGTTGGTTCAGGGCTCTCAAGACATAGGGCAAGGAATCGTTGCTGCCAGCATCAATGATGGCGGCGCGGCCATTTTCGACAATGAAGTGGAGGGCCGCCCTCAACGGACGCCAGTAGTGGGCGTCGATGGCAAAGATATTGTTTTTGTAATCGATGATGCTGTCAGTCATGGTATTACTCTCCACATATATTGAGATATTTCCCCCGCTCGTGGGTGAGGATGGCCACGAGCGCCGATGCTGGATTGTACTTTTCTGGCATCTTGCTATAGTTCATATCATAATAGTTGTTGCATTAATATCCACCCAACTTTTTTCAAATGGAATTTATGGCAAACAGCAAACGAAATCCCGCCGAAGCAAACGCCGAGCCACGGGATGGCTCAACAGTGGCAGCGACCAAACCCGAACCTCGGCCAGAGTTTGATCTCGACCGTCCGGAATGGTATTTGAACCGGGAATTGACTTGGCTTCAGTTCAACAGAAGGGTGTTACATGAGGCGCAGGACGAACGCAATCCCCTGCTGGAGCGGGTCTTTTTCTTGTCGGTTGTTGGCTCCAACCTCGACGAATTTTTTATGAAGCGCATCGGCGGCCTGAAACAGCAGGTCGGCGCCGGGGTGACAACGCCGAGCGTCGATGGCATGTTGCCGCAGCAGCAGATCGACGCCTGCTACGCCATGGTGAGCAAGTTGGTTGCCGATCTGCGGAAGACGGAAACCGAATTGCAGGCCCTGCTCGAAAAAGAAAACATCCGCTTCTGCCGCCACAATGATCTCAGCGCCAGCCAGCAGAAAGAAATAGATCGTTTTTTCCACCAGAATATCTACCCACTCCTGACGCCGCAGGGCATCGATCCGGCCCATCCCTTCCCGTTCATTTCCAATCTGTCACTGAATCTTTTAGTCACGGTCAGTGAAAAGGATGGTAATCAGGTTTTCTTAAACCGGCTCAAAGTGCCGACCGGCATCGGTGTGCCGCGATTTATTCGGGTCGGACGCGGCCATCTCTACATCACCTTCGAAGATCTGATCGCCAATAACCTCAATGCCATCTTTCCGGGACTGATCGTGCAAAGTTGTGAGCTGTTCCGGGTGACGCGCAATGCCATCACCGAGCGATTGAGCGATCAGGCCAACGATCTCTTGGCCATGATCGAAACGGCGCTACGCCACCGCAAGTTCGCTGATATTGTCCGTTTGCAAATTGCCGGCGGTATGACCGAGCAACACCGCGGCATGTTGGCCGCCGAGCTGAATATCGACAACGATACCGATGTCTCCCCGGCCAACGACGGCCTGATGGCGACGCGGGATTTGATGGAGATCAGTCGCATCGACCGTCCGGATCTGCATTTCCCCTTGCATCAACCCTGCGACAATCCCGGCCTCCTGGCCGATGACCCGAACATCTTCCACGTCCTGCGCCAGAAAGGCTCGATTCTGCTCCAGCATCCCTATGAATCGTTTGACACATCAGTAGAGCGTTTCCTGCGTGAGGCATCACAGGATCCGAAGGTCTTGGTCATCAAAATGACGCTGTACCGCACCGGCAGCAAATCGCTGATTATCCAGTACTTGCTTGACGCCGCCCAGAATGGCAAGCAGGTGGCGGTGGTGGTTGAATTGATGGCCCGTTTCGACGAGTCGGCCAACATCAAGTGGGCCGAGGCCATGGAAGAGGCGGGGATTCATGTCTCCTACGGCATCGTCGGCCTGAAGACCCACAGCAAGGTGATGTTTGTCGTCCGCCGCGATTACGACGGTCTGCGGCGTTACGCCCACATCGGCACCGGCAACTACCACGCCGGCACCGCCCGCCAGTACAGCGACCTCGGGCTGCTCACCACCGACCAGGTGCTGTGCGAAGACTTGACCGAGATGTTTAACTACTTGACGACTGGTTTCGCCCAAACCCGCAAATACAGCAAACTGTTGCCATCGCCAAAGAGTTTGAAACGGGCGCTTTTGAAAAAAATCGAGCGCGAGATGCGTTTGCACAGCCCGGAAAAACCAGGCCGCATCCAGTTCAAAACCAACGCCCTTGAAGACAAGGAAGTGACCAAGGCCCTCTATCAGGCTTCGCAAGCTGGGGTCAAGATCGATCTGATCATCCGCGATTCCTGCCGTCTGCGGCCTGGCATCAAAGGATTGTCGGAAAATATCCGGGTCATGTCCATCGTTGGCCGCTTTTTAGAACATACCCGCATCTACTATTTTCAGAACGGTGGCCAGGAAGAGTATTTTATCGGTTCCGCCGATCTGATGAAGCGCAATCTGGA
This sequence comes from Desulfobulbaceae bacterium, assembly GCA_031256095.1. Lineage (GTDB taxonomy): Bacteria > Desulfobacterota > Desulfobulbia > Desulfobulbales > Desulfocapsaceae > UBA8130. The sequence continues at coordinate 1,679 of JAIRRG010000012.1, read as the reverse complement.
GATGCGCGTTGAGGTAGTGGTGCCGATTGAAGACGCCCGCCTGCAAGCCGTCCTGCGGGAAATCCTTGATATTCAGACCGAGAACCGCCGCAGCGTTTGGGATATGCAAGAAAATGGCGAATATGTGCAGCGGCAGGTGGGCGACGGCGACGACCCGCGCACCGTCCATGAGATTTTAATCGAGAAGGCGGAAAAACGGGTGGCCGACTCGCCGTTTGCCATGAAAAAGAAGCGGCGAAAGCGGGCTAAATTTGCCTCGGATGCTGAACTTTGAGTGAGCAATCGGTTGTTTGCCAATTTCGCGCCGGTTTAGAAACCACCACTACTGAATAAGATAGGCATAATCATGCGAAAGGAAACAAGACAGGTGGTTGGAATCATCCCCTCGCGCTACGCTTCCAGCCGTTTTCCGGGGAAACCCCTGGCCTTGATCGCTGGCAAACCGATGATCCGCCACGTCGTCGAACGGGCCCGACTGGCTCAATCGTTATCAAAAGTGGTAGTGGCCACCGATGACCGCCGCATTGCCGACGAGGTGCGTTCTTTCGGCGGTGAAGTGGTGATGACCGGGGGCAATCACCGTTCCGGCTCTGACCGCCTGGCTGAGGCCGCCAACATTCTCGGACTGGCCGCTGGCGACATCGTCGTCAACATCCAGGGCGATCAGCCGTCGTTTCAGCCGCAGGTGGTGGAACAGGTAGCGCGGCCCTTGCTCGCCGACCCGGCACTGCCGATGGCCACCCTCATTTATAAAATTGTCCGCCGAGAAGAAATCAGCGACCCCAACCATGTCAAGACGGTATTCGACCGGCAGGGTAGGGCGCTGTACTTTTCCAGGGCGACTATTCCGTTCGCCCGCCCTGGGCACGGCCCCGACCCCGATTCTCAAGCGATGCCCGACTACTACAAACACTTGGGTTTTTACGCCTACCGCAAGGATTTTCTCGATATTTTCGTAGCCTTGCCGGAAGGCGAATGGGAGCGCCTGGAAAAGTTGGAGCAACTCCGCGCCCTGGAACATGGCTATCCAATTCAGGTGGTTTTGACCGAATACGATTCCATCGAAATCGATACCGAGGAGGAAATCCGCCGTATCGAGGCCCAGCTTCTGGCCAAAACGGGGGCGGACAGGCCATGACCGGCGGCAAGAACGAAAGCAGCCCGGTGCGGGAAAGTCTGACTGCTTTGAACCTGCATCCATTTTCCGCCCTTGATCTACTGCGCCACAATGATTTGCGGGAAAAACTCATCAGCCTGCGTTTGAATGGCGTGCCGGAAAACTGCTCGCCGGAGGTACGGTCGCTGTTCGGCGAACTGGCTTCGGCCCTTGACCTGAAGGACGTTGAGGACGCCCGCGTGGTGGTTTTTGGCGGCGGCAGCGGATTGTCCAACATCATTGGCGGCGACAGCCGCGCTGTCAATTGGGCACAGCATCCTTTCCATGGCCTGAAAGAAATTTTTCCCCGTATCACCTCGGTGGTCTGCGTTACCGACGACGGCGGCTCAACCGGCGAGTTATTGAAAGATCTGCCCCTACCCGCCATCGGCGATATTCGTCATGTCCTTATTTCCTCGATCAAACTCAATAGCCTGCAACGGACCTATCAGATTACCTTCTCTCAAGTCCAGGAGATAATTGAGACCCTGGCTCGGCTCTTCAACCTGCGTTTTGACAAACT
>JAIRRG010000017.1 GCA_031256095.1 Desulfobulbaceae bacterium | reverse complement strand
CAACATTTTACTCAGCCATTTCACCTTTGTTTGCTACGACCGGGACAAGCCCTTTGATGATAAAAAGGCGGTTATTTCGACGGGAATCGAGAAGCCAAAACTGGCGGCTTTTGCGACTCCTGTGACGGCTGCTTTGGAGACTGGGCGCTACGCCTTCACCGCCACATCCACACAGCCGTATCTGCCGGTGAAGAAGAGCCATTACGATATTGGCTCGTTTTATCAGAACCGCCCGGCGATGTACGAATTGCTGAAGGATGCCCTCGTCTCGTATGAGAATTTGCCGACGATAGCGCGGAGCGGCAAGATTCACTACGTCCTGAGCGGCCACGCCCATCGGGCCGGGGCATACACTTTCACGCGGTTAGGTTACGATTTCGCGGCCAAGGCCTGGCTGTATAAAGACCCGGACAAGCCTGAGCCGAGCCTTGATTTGCGTGCGCTGGGCCGGGATGTCGTGAACGCCCGCTGCCTGGTCTGCGGGGCGGCCGGGCCGTACAGCTACCGCAACCTCAAAGGCGAGTTGGGCGGTTTTGGTATGGCGCGACCGCAAGGCATGGTTTTAGATGTGCCGGGCGACCGTGTCGAGTGGAAAGAGACGGGAGGCCAACTGCCGCGCCTGGCCGTGATTATGGAGAATTTGTGGTATATCGGCGACTGCCCGCCGTTTGAGATGATCCGTGTTGATCCGGCAAGCAAGCAGTTTTATTTTCGGCTCAACAAGGATTTTAAGAAAATTTTTAACGGCGGCCATCCCTTTGAGGCAATTACGCTTGTTGGGATTTGGAGCGCCGACAGTAGCAAGGGCGGTGAGCAGAAACCCATCGTCAACCAATTCACCATGGTTCCAGAGCAAAAAGAAACCCGTGTTTCTGAAACGGATGGGGATGGGATTAGCTACACGCTTCCCACTTTCCTACTGAACATCAAGGATGATGGTGAATTTACTAAATACCAAGACCAATTAGAGAATAATGCCAAGCCCTTCGCCCGTTTTTTAAGCATTAAATTCACCGCTGTTCCCGGTGTGGTTAGCGGCAAAGAGTATAACCTTACCAGCCCGTGGTGCTTCCCGGTCAATGCCAGCGGCACAATGATTGCCAGGCCCAGCGGCACGAGTGGCGGCGAAGTGCCGGATTGGGATTATTATGGGAGAACATGGAAACCAGAATATGAGAAGAAACCAGCAAAGAAAAAAGCCAATTAATAGGAGGATAGTATATGAAAAAATATGTTGTCTTTCTAATAATCGGTTTTTTTTCTCTTCTCCAAGGATGCGGTGATAATATGGATGTCGAGACCAAAGGAATACCTGAATTTAACGCGGCAGTTGTAAAATACCCTGGCCTGTTAAACAACCGGCACATCAAAAACAAACAACTGGATGGGCACAAGGAAGATTGCAGTGACGGCGTCCACTGGGAAAACCTGGTCATCCACAATTTGACATTGGAAAATGTGGAAATGTGGAACGCGCATCTTAAAAACGTCACTTTTGTCGATTGCAAGTTTATAAAAGTAGATTTTGAAGGAAGTATTTTTGATAATGTAAAATTTATACGCGGCAAGATATACGGCTATCCAAAACCGGACGAGCCAGGTAAAGATTATCAATCTCGATTTAGGAGTGTATCCATAACCCGTATTTTATTCGACGGCACCGAATTTGGCCAAAGCGTCAATACTAATTTTAGTGATGGAATCGTAGTCATGCGCAATATCAAGGCTGACTTGCCGCCGAACAAGAATTATTGGCTGCTTAGAGGTAATAACCTACAAGTCCGTATGGATAATTGCCGGGTTTCTAATCAAGCGGCAGTATCGAATTTAGGGGAAAAAAACACGCTTTACGTGACCAATAGCAAATTCATCAATGCGGAACTGAATCTTTCCGGCCCCGCCGCCTGGATTGAGAATTGCGTCTTGGCGGGTGGCGGAGCTCCATTCACGGATGTTTTAGTGATTAAGAAATCGCAGTTGGAGAATACAGGGGCTGGAGGCAGGCAAACGAAAGAAAATCCCAACAAGCTACACGGAGCTTTTTTAACCGAGAATACATATACAAATAACCTCTATTCAAGTAAAGGGCCAAAAATGCCGCCAATATTGAGCATTTGGAGTGATGATGACTCAGCTCTTTATCTATACGCCAATGGAGAAATACCAGGACGTGTGATTATCGGAGGTGGAAATATATATATCTATAATGCCAACATAGGCCAGTTGACCATGGGGGTGGATAGTGTGATCAACAACCTGAATTTGCAAAATGTAAAAATTCAAGGCGGGGGCAACTGGACTTTTACCGACCTTCGTCATGCCAAGTTCGAAAATGTCGATATTTACCCGCCGATTAATTTGGCAAACTCAAAGTTCGGTGAAATCATCGGCAACCATGTCGAATTTCCGCGCAGCATTCCTTGGCGAAACGGCGAACTGAATATAACCAGAAGCAGCGGCCCTCTTACTTTCGACAAGCCCCCGGTTCCCACTCTGGAAGAAACCGGCTTGGCCCAGTTCTGGAAGGAAAACGATTTCCCGAAGGAAAACTATTGAAGCTGCCGTTTATATTATTCTTCAAACCATGGATAAATCCGTATGAAAATGCGAGGATTTTCCGCGTCGGCAACCGCCGCCGGAGTCAGAAAAAAAGACAGGCTTGATCTGGGGCTGATTTACAGCGATGTCCCGGCGGTAACGGCCGGCGTGTTCACCACCAATCTGGTCAAGGCGGCGCCGCTGATCATCGACATGGAGCGGCTGAAACAGGGGGTGTCGCAGGCGATTCTCGTCAACAGCGGCTGCGCCAACGCCTGCGGTGGCCAAGCCGGTCGCAAAGCGGCCTTGAAAACCGGGGCCCTGGCGGCAAAAGCCCTGAAAATCCCGGAAAACTTGGTGCAACTGGCTTCGACCGGCGTCATCGGCGAACCACTGAACGTCGCCGCCTTCGAAAAGGCCATGCCGGAACTGGTCGCCAGCCTTTCGCCGGATGGCTTTGCCGCCGTCGCCCAGGCGATGATGACCACCGACACCAGACCGAAGATGGTCGAGCGAAGCATTGATGTTGGCGGCGCTACGGTGAATTTTTTAGGACTGGCCAAAGGCTCTGGTATGATCATGCCGAATATGGCGACCATGCTGGCCTTTGTCGTCACTGACGCTCGTATCGGCTTTCCGGAACTGCACCGCGCCCTGACGGCGGGCGTTAGCCACACCTTCAACCGCATCACGGTCGATGGCGATAGCAGCACCAACGACATGGTGCTGGTCATGGCCAACGGTCTGGCGAAAAATCCCTGGATCGACGACCAAACGCCGAATCATTTGGCCGCGTTTGAGGCGGCGTTGACGGCGGTGCTGCGCGACTTGGCGCTGATGATCGTCGCCGACGGCGAGGGCGCGAGCAAATTCATCACCATCCGGGTCAGCGGCGCCAAAGAGGCCGACGATGCCCACCGCATCGCCCGCACCGTGGCCAATTCCAACCTGGTCAAGACCGCCTTTTTCGGCGAGGACGCCAACTGGGGCCGTATCCTTGCCGCCATGGGCCGCTCCGGCGTCCGTTTTGATCCGGAACAGGTCGATAGTGCTTTTAACGGCGTGACCCTGGTCAAAAATGGCCTGGCGGTTGGCGGCGACGCCGAGAAAAGCGCCAGTCAGGCACTGCGGGAAAAAGAAATCACCGTCGATATCACTTTGCCAGACGGCAAAGCCAACGACGAAGTATACACCTGTGATCTGTCGATTGATTACGTCAAGATCAACGCCGACTACCGTTCATGAAAACTTTATATCTGCTGCGCCATGGCCAGGCGCCATGGTCGCGGGACCTGCCTGACGATTTCGCCCGCTCGCTGGATGCCGTCGGTGAACGGCAGGCGGCCTCGGTCGGCCTGCATCTGGCCCAGGCCAAAGTCAGGCCAGAGATGATTATCGCCAGCCCCACCGACCGGACGCGGCAAACCGCCCGCATCGTCGCCAATACCCTATCCTATCCTGAAAAGGATATCCGCTACGCGCCGGAAATCTACAGCGCCGATGTCTGGAGTTTGGCACGTATCGTCGAGCAACATGCCAAAAGCCTGAACGCCCTGCTCATGGTCGGCCACAATCCAACACTGGCTCATTTCGGCGAATGGCTGACCAGCGAGCGCATCGGCCATCTTGCCACCTGCGGCCTTTTGGCCATTCACTTTAACGACGACAAATGGCCAGAAATTGGCCGTGGTCAAGGGCGGCTGCTGTGGCGGTCGGAAGACAGATAACTGGCGCCAGTTAACCCTTCTTCTTGATCCGGTACTTTTTCATCTTGTACTGCAAAAGGCTTTTTGTGATGCCCAACTGCTCGGCAGCGCGGGCCTGGACATAGCCGCTGTCTTCGAGGGCGCGTTTCAGCATTTTTTCCTCAACGGCGTAAAGAACGTCGTTGAGGAAAACGTTTTCCGGCACCAAATCTTTCAGGTTAATGTCGTCGCCCCAGCGGTTGTCCTTCTGGTACTCCTCCGAATCGGGCTGCACGTCCTCAGGCTGGATGGTCTCGTTATCGCAGAGGATCGCCGCCCTTTCAATGGTATTTTCCAACTCGCGGATGTTGCCCTCCCAGGGTAGTTTCATGAGCAGACGCATGGCCTCGACCGAGATGCTCAGTGCCGATTTGCCAAGGCTGGCGGCGACCCTGGCAATGAAGGCATCGACCAGGGGCGGCAGGTCGTCGAGACGCTCGCGCAGGGCCGGCAGGCTGATGTGGATGACATTCAAGCGATAGAACAGGTCTTCGCGGAAGCGACCTGCCAATACTTCCTCGCGCAGGTCACGGTTTGAAGCGCTGATGACGCGGACATCGACCTCGCAGGTGCGCGAGCCGCCGACCCTCTCGAAGCTGCGCTCCTGCAACACCCGCAACAGCTTCGATTGCAGTGATAGTGGAATCTCGCCGACCTCGTCGAGGAAGATGGTGCCGCCGTGCGCCAGCTCGAAGCGCCCTTTGCGCATGTTCATGGCCCCGGTAAACGCACCCTTTTCGTGACCAAAGAGTTCGCTTTCAAGGAGATTATCAACCAAGGCCGCGCAGTTGACGGCGATAAAAGGGGCGTCGTGGCGTGAGCTGGCACTGTGGATGGCCTTGGCCACCAGTTCTTTGCCGGTGCCAGATTCACCGGAGATCAGAACCGAAGCGTAGGTTGGCGCCACCTTTTCGATCATCTCATAGACCTGCAACATTTTCGGATTTTTGCCAACCATGCCGGAAAAGCCGGACCGCGCCTGCATCTCGCGGCGCAGGCGGCTGTTTTCCCGCACCAGGTTGTAGTGCGCCGCCGCCTTGTCGATATTGACCAGCAACTCGTCGTTGGCAAATGGCTTGGCCAGATAGCTGAAGGCCCCGGCCTGCATCGCCTTGACTGCCTTTTCCACCTCGGCGAAGGCGGTGATGATGATCACTGGCAGGTTGGAATTGATTTCCTTTATTGCCTCAAGCAGGGCCATGCCATCCATGCCCGGCATCTGCATGTCGGTAATCACCACATCGAGATCGCTTGAGCGCGCCAAGGCCAGCGCCTCTTCACCACTGGCGGCGGTGAAGACCTCATGGCCGGCTTCGGTCAAAAGTTCCGATAGCACAATCAAATAATTCGGCTCGTCATCGACCAGCAAAATGGTGTGCATGACTGTCTTCCTCCTGTTGCGGATCAAATCGCCGCCGCTTTTCAGCGCGGCGCGGCGGTAGTCTCGGCGGTAGCTTTGGCTGTTGTAGTCTTGGCGGCGACTCCAGCCAGGCGAGCCAGCAGCTGCCGCCCCACTTCCGCCGGGACGCGAAAGCGCCGTGAACCAGCCAGGCTCGTTTCCGGGCGGAAAGAGCCGTGATAATCGCTGCCGCCAACGGCCAGCAGCCGGTTTTCTTGGGCGATGGCCAAGAGCCGGGCGCGCATCGTCTTGCTGTGAGTGGGATAATAGACCTCAATGCCATCGAGACCGAAAGCGGCCAGCTTGGCGGCCAGGCCAGTGATGGCGTCGAAGCTAGGATCGATATTGGCCGGATGGGCCAGTGAGGCGACGCCTCCGGCGGCATGAATGATGGCGATGGCCTCGGCGGCAAAATGGACCGGACGCGGCACATAGGCTTTCGCGCCACGGCCAAGATACTGGCGAAAAGCCTCGTCATAGCTTGGCACATAGCCTTTTTTCAGCAAAGTTTTCGCGAAATGCGGGCGTCCGACCTGGCCGATACCCGCCTCGCGCCCCAATTCGTCGGCAGTAACAGCAAGACCACAGCCGGCGAGTTTCTCAAGGATCGCCGAGTTGCGCTCCCGCCGCTCTTTTTGCAGCGTGGCGATGAAAGCGGTCAGCTCCGGATGGTCAGGCGAAAAGCCATGGCCCAAAACATGAATCGGCACACCCTGATGGCGGACACTGATCTCTATACCGCTGGTAACGCGCACACCCAGGGTTTTGCCGAAGGCCTCGGCCTGCGGCAGGCCAGCGGCGCAATCATGGTCGGTGATGGCAATATGGACAAGCCCGCGTTCCTTTGCCAGGCGGACAATGGCCGCCGGGCTGTCGGAG
>JAIRRG010000179.1 GCA_031256095.1 Desulfobulbaceae bacterium | reverse complement strand
GACGCGGGCGGCGCCGAGACCGCTCAGCAGCGGCGCGTTTTTCGTCTCTTTATCTTCGGGTAAAGCGGCGGCCAGCCGCGCCCCGAAACGGGCCGCCGCCGTGATTTCTTCAGCAGCGACGCCAGCGGGCGGGAAAAACCAGAAGGCGTCTTTTTTCCCGGTCAACAGCCAGCGTGGCGTGGTGACAAAGGAATGCAACGACTTGCCTTGATCGGTGAGGGCAACGTTATCCAGATGCCTGGCTGTCAGGGCCGCAAGTTTTTCTTTGACCAGTTCCTGGGCCATCAGCCACATGTCGCGGCAGGCGATGAGAGTGACCACCGGTTTGCCGGCCAAGGCTTTCGCTTCCGGCGAATTGAGAAAAGCCGCGACCGGTAGCGACGGCGCCAGGAACCAGACGGTGTAGCCAAGAATCACCAGGTTGGCATCGGCCTCGACGACCACCGGTTTTATGGCGCAGCCGCGATCAAGAACCGCTTCGGCCATGGTATCAAAAAAATCATAAAACCGCCATGGGTAGGGGAAGGCGGTGACTGGTTCGATTGGCGTCCAGATCAGTTCCACTTGGCCGTTTGCCGCCAGCGGCGCGCAAAACGAGGTGATGACCGAGCGGAGCTGGCCGCTTTGGGAATAGTAAATGACCTGGACTTTTTTCATTGTGCCGTTCAGTTGCCGTCAGTGGTGTTTGAGAATCAGAATATCCAATTGATACAGGGCGAAACAGCAGGCGGCAATGGCTGCCAGGATCAGCGCCGGCGCCAACAGGGTTCGATGGCTGCCGGTCTGTTGGCGGTTGCCGCTTTCCTGTGGGGAAAGCGCTGACGCGGCGCGCTGGCTGTGGGGCTTTTTCCCCAGTTCCGGATTGGCTTGATGAAAGATGCAGGCTGAAACGAGAGCCAACAGGCCAATGACCAGGAAGGTGGCGTGGAAGATTTTCAATACCGTTTCCCCGCCCGCCGGTTCCGTCCCGACATTGATGCCGCTGTAGTGGGTGGTGAAGCCGCTGAGAAGTGTGGCGGCGATGGTGACGCCCATACTCATGGAAATCTGCTGGGTAACGGCTAACAGGCTGTTGCCGCTGGCGGCATCGTTCTGCGGCAGTTCGATCAAAGTGAAGCTGTTCATGGTCATGAACTGCGTTGAATTGATGGTGCCAACACAAGCCAAAAGCAGGATCTGAATGATGGTCGGAGTTTTTGTTGTGATCAGGGAAAATGAGGAGATAACGCCGCCAAGCAGGATGGTATTGCCGGTCAAGAGCGCGCGAAAACCCAGCTTGTCGACCAGGTTGGGGATGATTTCTCTCGAGACGAGGGCACCCAGGGCAACCGGTATCGTGAACAAGCCGGACTGAAGCGGGGAAAAGCCCAGGCCCAGTTGCAGGAACAAAGGATTGAGAAAAGGCACCGCCCCCGCGGCCAGCCGCGCGAAGAGGTTGCCGGTGATGCCGATGGAAAAACTGCGGGTGGCAAACAGGCGCGGGCTGAACAGCATCTGTTTGCCATCTCCGCCGCGCAGCCAGTAAACGCACATGAAGAGCAGACCGGCGGCGGCCAGCAAGGTCGCCTCGCCCCCCGGCAGATGCAACTGGCCGAAACCTTCCATGGCCATGGAAATCAAAACCATTGAAGCGGCAAAAAGGAGAAAACCGGTGACATCAAAACGGCCGGTCTCTTTGTTGACCATTTCCGGGATAAAGAGCAGGCAAAACACCAGGCCCAGCGCCCCGACCGGCAGATTGATGATGAATATCCAGTGCCAGGAGGCGTATTCAACAAAAAAACCACCGGTAACCGGGCCAAGCAGCGGCCCAATCAATCCCGGCAGAGTGACAAAGCTTAACAGCCGGACGAATTCGGCGCGAGGATAGGCTTTCAGGATGATGAGACGGCCTATCGGCGTCATCAAGGCGCCGCCGATGCCTTGGACGGCGCGGGCGAAGACGAGAAATTCCAGAGTTTTGGCGATGGCGCAAAGGGCGGAACCGAGGGTGAAAAAGGCAATGCCGAGGCAGAAGGCCCGCCGCGTGCCCCAGCGGTCGGCCAGCCAGCCGGAGGCCGGAATCAGCATCGCCGTCATCAGCATATAAGAGATGATCACCGAGTGCATTTTGAAGGCCGACACGCCGAAAACCCGCGCCATGCCCGGCAGCGCCGTGTTGAGAATGGTCGTGTCGAGCATTTGCATAAAAAAGGCCACCGCCACCAGCCACGGAACAATACGCGCTCCGCGCGGGCTGAGGACGGTGGACGAGGTGTTTTTCAGCATCGGTATGCGACGGCATGGGAAAAAAGATTGGGCGAAGTGGCTTCCTGAAAAATAAGCAGAACATATTCGCGGCTGGATGACAACCAAAGCGATTGGCTGGCGGCATCTGGCGCAATAATTTCTGCCCGGTTTTGCAGCCGGGCGTTTGCCCCATTCTCATCTTTTCGAGTATGATGAATTTGAATCGGTTTCAGGGCAATTTGCTATCACATCGTATGCCGATGCCGTGGAAGTGTGGAATGCCATGCGCGATTCAATCCGTTTGCGGCCAGGCGCGGTGTCAGGACAAAAAAACAGGGGGAAATATGCCGAAAACGACAAGGACCACATCCCGTATCAGCCGCCGCCAGGCCCTCTCCTATGGCCTGACCGCCATGGCCGGCAGCCTGTTGCCCGTCGGCCTTGCCGGATGTCTGGGGACAGCCGCGCAATCGACCGGTAAGGCCGCGCTGGATACTTCACACTGGAAGACGCACTGTGTGGGCAGGTTCTTGGTCAGGCTGCCTGCTGACGCCAAGACGAGATACTCAGCGAAAATATTGGGGTACGATATAGTCTGGCGGCCTGACCTGACCCCGGAGAAGGCCCGGCGGGAGGCCGAACGGGCAGCGGCCAAATATAAGACCATACCACACAGGGAGATTCCCGGAGCCAGCCAGTTCATCGCCATGTTCCCCCTCCCCGGTGGCGGCATTGTCCTCCACCGATGGGATGTTCCTTATAGCAAACTCATTTCAATCATGGAGTGTTATTTTGCCTCCCAGGATGCCAGGGGCCATGTTTTTTTCCACAGTCCCGAGGTACCCGATGACAGTTTTGATATTGCCATGTGATGCCTCTATCGATCCCTGCCAGGGCCGCGGTATCTTGGCTGAGAGGGGCGTTCATTGCGGAAGCAGTCGCGTCGTCATATAAGAAGGGCAGATGCATCCGTGTCCGGGG
>JAIRRG010000189.1 GCA_031256095.1 Desulfobulbaceae bacterium | reverse complement strand
AAACATTGTTTATCCCTGCAATAGAGACTATCTGTCCGCTGCCAACTTTGCTAAACATAACTTTACGCTTTTTACCACAAAATTATCCCAATTGCCAGTTTTTTAACTAATTTCTGGCTTTTTTTCTCATGGTCGCCGCCGGCACACTCATCGAATACATGGATAATGGCCAATTCGTCTGCGCTTTGGTCACCGCCTGCGAGGACAAACGCCTCCGCCTTGTCAATCAGAACGGTCGGGAAACGCTCTTGCCAAAAGCCAGGGTAATGCACGGTTCGCGGCAGCCCATGGGCGAAAACGGCGGTCGGGAGCAGATTGAGGCACTCTTGCGCGCCACTGACGAGCGTCGCCGCCAGTTACTTAATAAAGTGAATTTGTCCGACATTTGGGAACTGGCCATCGAAGACGGGGCGGCCCATTACGACCCGGATTTTCTCGCCGAACTGACCTTGGGCCAACCCGCCGACGATGACATCCTCGCCGCTTTTTTACGCGCCGTCATCTTTGATAAAACCTATTTTCGCTACCGTGAAGGTCAGATTCTCGTCCAGAGCGACGAGCAGGTCAAAGAGGCTTTGGCCCAGCACGAGAAGGAGCGGCGTAAAACAGAACTTATGACCCAGGGAGCGGCCATCCTGCGGGCGATCATGGCCGGGGAAAACACTGCCCCGGAGCTCGAGGTGCTGCGCCGCGAGTCGCTGGAAATCCTCGCCGCTCTCTATCTCGATACCGCCAGCCCGGCCCAGGCGGAAATTGGCCGCCTGCTGTTGAAGGAAGCCGGGCTGAACCAGCCGCGCGCCCCTTTTGATATTCTCGTTGCCGCCGGTGTCTGGTCAAAACATGAGAATATCCCCCTCTTGAAAAGCGGCCTGCCGCTCACCTTTTCGCACCGGGCCCGCCAACAGGCGGAAACACTGTTGCGCCAGCCGCTTGACGCCCTGTTTGACGATCCTGGCCGCAAGGATTTTACCCATCTGCGGCCCATGACCATTGACGGCCACGGCACCCTCGATTTCGACGACGCCCTGACCATCGAAAGCGTCTCGGAAGGCTGGCTGGCCGGGGTTCATATTTCGGATGTCGCTCATTATGTCCAACCCGGCGCTCCTTTATTTGAAGAGGCTTTGGCCCGCGGCTCCTCGTTGTATTTTCCGGAAGGTCAGGTGCCGATGCTGCCTCGCCATTTGTCGCAGGGAATTTGCAGCCTGATTCAGGGTGAAATTCGCGCCGCCGTGAGTTTCATGATTCTGTTATCTCCAGAGGCGGAAGTGCTGTCGACCCGTATCACGCCATCGATCATCAAAGTGGCCAGGCGCCTGACCTATGACGAGGCTGACAGCCGGATGGAGGATGACCCGGAGCTGAAGGTGTTAAACGATCTGCGCCTGAAACTCCGCAAGCGCCGCCTGGCCCAAGGCGCCCTGCTTTTGCCGATCCCGGATGTCAATATTTGCATCGACCAGGCGGGTAAGCCGCATATCAGTTTGGGAAGAACCGATACCCCGGCGCGGACGCTCGTTTCCGAAATGATGATCCTGGCGAACAGTGAGGCTGCCCGCCATATTTCCGACCGTATGGCGCCGGGGCTATTCCGCTCGCAGCCGCCTTTGAAAAACCGCATCGTCTTTGGCGAGGACGATGACCTGTTTCTCAACATTCGCCAGCGCAAACTGCTTCCCAGAGGGGAACTGCTAACGAAGGCGATGCCGCACAGCGGTTTGGGCGTTTCCCATTACACCACCGTCACCTCGCCGATCCGCCGTTTGCTTGACCTTCTCATGCAGCATCAGTTGAACACCATTATCCGCCGTCAGCCGACCCGCTTCAGCGCCAGCGACTGTCGCGACTTCGCCGACATCATCAATCACACCCTGGCCGCCGGCAATGCCGTCAAGCAGCAGCGGCAGCGTTACTGGCTACTGCGCTACCTCGAAGACCACCTCGGCCAGCCGCTTACGGCCCTGATCATCGACGCCGGGCCGAAGCGCACCAACTTGCTCGTCGCCGACCTGCTCATGGACACCGAACTGCCGACGCCACCTGCCTGGCAGCCAACACCAGGGGCGACGGTTACTATCTGCGCCCGCCGTGCCGACGCTCTGGAAAACACCGTCAAATTTGACTGGTGTTGAAAAAGGCCAGCCCGAAACGTGGCACGCAAATAGAAATAGATAGTAGTCAAAGCCACATCCGATTTGTGGCTGGAAAATGACAAATACGCAGCTTGTGATATTCATTCCAAGGAGATACCAATGCGCTGTTTCAATCACCAAGACAAAAATGCGGTTGGTACTTGCAAACACTGCGGGAAGGGATTGTGTCCCGATTGCCTGACTGATCTTGGACATGGCCTCGCTTGCCGGAATTCTCATGAGCAAGCTGTGGAAAATATCAACACCTTAATTAGCCGCAACAGCCAAGTTCAGCGCATGACGCCAAAAACATGGCATATTCTTCCGGCTTTTTGCGCTTTCATGGGTTTTGTCTTTGCCTGCTTTGGATTGTTCGCTCCTAAGGGGCCAGAACTTTTCACCATTGTTTTAGGGATTGGATTTATCTCCTTCTCGGTAATTCTGTTCGTAGTCAACTATCGAGCTTTCAGGGCCAAAAGTGCACAGAAATAAAAATCCCTTAGTATTATTGATGGACTATCCGCGAGAAAACGCAATGTCTGAATTTGGACCATCACCCATACCACCACTGATACCTTAATTGTTTAGGAAAACGTATTTGCCGGCGAGCGCCGCGCTGTTGTCCACAATCAAATTGTCCGTTTGTCGCGGTTTGCCCTTATGCTTTCTCATCCATGAAACTCATCCACACTTCCGACTGGCATCTGGGACAGACCCTGAAAGGCCATGACCGCCACGCCGAGCATCAGGTCTTTCTCGACTGGTTGCTCGACACCCTGGTTGAGCGCCAAGCTGACGCTTTGCTGGTGGCAGGCGACATTTTCGATCAGGCCAATCCTTCCATCGAAGCGCAGGCCCAGTATTACCAATTCCTCGCCAGGGTAAAAAAGGCCCTGCCCAATCTTGCCATCGTCGTCATTGCCGGCAACCATGATTCACCCTCGCGGCTGGAGGCGCCCCATCCAGTGCTCGATGCCTTCGGCGTTCACGTCGTTGGCCGCCATGATGGACGCGCGCCCTTTGATGCTCGCCTGTTGCAACGGCTGGCGGTTCCGCTCCTGGATCGCCATGGCCATATCA
>JAIRRG010000143.1 GCA_031256095.1 Desulfobulbaceae bacterium | reverse complement strand
CCCCTGGATTCAATGTCGGGGCAAGTATCTGTTTGATGTACTCGTCAAACATGGCGCGATCAACCGCCCCTTCAAAAACAGCGCTCTGCGTCGAACCATTCAGCCGCATCACTGACAGCACTGTTAGGCCAACGCTGTATCGTGGTGCCGTGTCCCGTGATATGAGCGCCCATACAACCGGGTTATATTCGTCTTTGCTCCCGATTCATCAAGGAATACAAGGTGTTTTGCGTCCGCCTGCATTTGAAATGTTCGCCATTGTTTCCGGCTCTCGCGAATATCCTCGCGTTTTTGTTCGCTTGCCTTCAGAGTTTTTTTAAAGACGTATCCAAGTGTGCGAACAATTTTATGGATTGCAACCAAGGAACAAGGCTTTTGAAAATGGTTTCGAATTTCATCCAGAGTAGCATCAGGATTATTTTCAATGAACTTCGCCAGTTGTTTTCGTTCTTCGGCATTGAATACGGAAACTCTATGCCCTCTTGGCAAGGGCGCCAGACGTTCTGTCTTTCGGTTTTCCCGGATCCACCTGCCGATACTACCTATATGATAGCCAAATATTTCAGCGAGTTGCTTTCTGCTGGCAGTCCCTGAAGAATATGCCTCTACCACAATGGTCCGAATCTGTTCGCTTGCAATTTTCATCGAAAAAATATAACGCTATATTAATCTATTTCAAAGTTAAATCGCTCTAGACTATCAGGGATTATTCTGATGGTCTAGAGCCAATAGAATAAGAAGGGGAGGTAGGGCGGTTTCAAACCTCTCCCTCTTTATCCTTTTTTGCCTGTCTTTGCATGACAAAGAACATGCCAAGAAGACTCAAACCGGCGAAGACCCACATCGCCATTTGCTGGCTGGCGACAAACTCGCCGGCGGTCGCCGGCCCCACCTGGCGCGCGCCCAGGTACAGTTCGAGAAGGACGGTGGTAATTGTCATGCTGACCAGCATCCCCAAAGTGCGCATGGTGGCGACGACGCTTGCCGCCATGCCGTATTCCCGTTGCGGCACGCTGCCCATGATCACCAGGTTGCTGGGAGTGGCGAAAAAGCCGAAGCCCAACCCCATGAGCACCAGTATCGGGAATATTGCCAAAAGATTGGAACGCGCCGTCAGGAAACTGGCGGCGGTGATGCCAGCGGTACAGAAAGCCATGCCGAGGGTGGCTAGATTCCTGGCCGGCCAGTGTTCGGTCAGCCGTCCGACCAAGGGTGAACAGACGGTTTGGATCAACGGCTGGGCCACAAGAATGAGGCCGGTATTTTTCGGGCTGGCCCCCAAGGCCACCTGGAGATAGATGCTGAAAAAAAACGACACGGCGAACGAGGCGGCATAATTCAACAAGGTTGCGATATTGGTGCATAAAAAAATCCGATTATGGATAATGGCTCGCACCGGCAGCATCGGCTGGGCGGCCCGGTTCTCATAAACAAGAAAAAAGACAAGGCCAACCACGCCGACTGCCGCTACTCCTATCCAATAGTCGCCTGGAAGCTGCCAAGACTCCAGAAGCTTGATAATTTCCTGACGCTCGAGCACGCCGACAATCAGTAAGGAAAGGGCTGGCAGATAGAGCAGCGCCCCCATATAATCGAAACGCTCGCCTTTGGCGTCAGCCCATTCGCCGCGTAGACCAAACAGGGCGTAGAAAAAGGCCAGGACGGCGATCAATAATCCGAAATAAAAAATCCAGCGCCAGGTCAGATACTCGACCATGAAACCAGCCACCAGCGGCCCGCTGGAAACCCCAAGATAGACACCGGCCAAGACGATTCCCAGGGCCCGTCCCCGCGTTTCCGGCGGAAAAACCGAGGTGAGAATGGCCAGGCTGGTGCTCGTGATCATCGCCCCGCCAATCCCTTGTCCCAAACGGCAGAAAATCATCAGATTAATGTTAGGACTAAAGGGCAAAAGCAGCGTGGCGACGGTCATTACCAGGGTGCCGGCGACAAAAATCTTACGACGGCCGTGGATGTCGGCAAACCGCCCCATCGGCAGAAGAAACAGGGACATACCCAAGGTGTAGGTCATGGTCACCAGGCCAAGTTGGGCGGCGGCGGCGTGGAACTCCTTGCCGATGACCGGCAAGGCGACGCCAATCGAGGAAAACATGAACGGCGTCAGAAACTGAATGGCGGCGATGACCCACAGGGTGGCAATGTTGGATGAAGACTGTTTCTTGGCAGCATACATAGAAAAATCCAAGTAATGGTGGAAAATAAGGCGGTTATTTTTTTGTGGCCGGATGCCCTGGATAGGGTACAATGGCGAAACTATTCGTTTTCCCGGTTCTCACGGCACGGAGCATATGGCATATATCCTGAAAAATCAACCGTCGGGCGCCGCTTCACGCCGTTTCGCGGCCTTCATCGCCTTCATCGGCCTCGTCCTGACCATCGCCCAGATTGGCTATATTTCCAAAACCGGCAATCCCCTTTGTCTCAATGGCGGCTGTGCTGTCGTCGAGAACCTGACCCTCCTGCCGCCGATATTCTTCAATATTGCTGGCGCCGGTTTTTTCTTTGTCATGCTCGTTCTCAGCCAGCTTGTCAAAAGGGGGCGCGGCGGCCACAACTTCTGGTCGCGGGCGGCGAGCGTGGCCCTTTTGGCGGCCATGGCCATGGAGGGCGTGCTGGTAGCATTTCAACTGCAGATAACGCGGGCCTGGTGCGCCTACTGTCTGGTCATTTTTGCCTGCGTCTTCCTGCTCAATCTCTGCCTTGGCGGGCGGCAATTTGTGCGAGGTCTGGCGGTGTTCGCCGCGGTTGTCATCGCCTCGGCCACGCTTGATTATGCCTCACCTTCGGGTATATCGGGCGGCCAGCAGGGAAGCTATGGTGAAATTGTCCGCCCCAACGCCGCCGTCAAGGCGCGGCTGTACTTTTCCGCCGCCTGCCCGCACTGCCAGGAGGTGATCGCCAGCCTGAACGACGATGTTACCTGCCAGATAGGCTTTTATCCGCTCGACACGGTGC
Organism: Desulfobulbaceae bacterium; assembly: GCA_031256095.1. Lineage (GTDB taxonomy): Bacteria > Desulfobacterota > Desulfobulbia > Desulfobulbales > Desulfocapsaceae > UBA8130. The sequence goes on along the minus strand of JAIRRG010000143.1, from coordinate 3,544 downwards.
CGGAGGTGCCTGTCGCTGGCCTAAAGAAAAATCCTCGCTACGACAGCGCCATTAATCGTGCCCTGCTGCACGGACTGGGCTTCAACGACGTGCCGGTTTTGATGGTGAAAGAAGGCGAAGAGGTCCGCACCATCACCGGCAAAGACCCGATCCTTGCCTTTTTGCAACGCTGTCGCCCGCCGTCAATGCCACTGGATGGGCAATCCGTCGCCCCGAACAGGCAATTCATCGCCCCGAATGGTCAATCCGTGGCCCCGAATGGTCAATCCATTGCTCCGTATGAGCAATCTGTGGCCCCGAATGGTCAATCCACCGCTCCGCATGATCAGCCCGTTGTTCCGCAGGATCGACCCACGGTCCTGAATGACCAATCTGTTGCTCCGCAAGATCAATCCACGGCCTTGAAGGACCAATCCGTTCCCCCGCAAGACCACGCCGTTGTACATGTTGATTCAGTCGGAAAGAATGCTGGCGAAAGTTGCCCGCTTGACGCCAGTGCTCCCTGCCCGCCAGAGACGCCGACGCCTGGGCCAGCCCAGGGGCCAGCTCCGCCAGCTCCAGCGCTCGGGCTCCACTGAGCCGCCTTGCGTTTTGTGGCGCTGCACCGCCTGTTTTTTTCTTTCATAAATTTTTTTGCCGGATAGGAAAATCATGGCTGAAATCAAGAGCACTCTCGATATGGTTCTGGCGCGGGCGGCGCGAATTGCCGCCGAAAGTGACGCCCAGGAAGACAGCGGCGAGGATACGGTCAAAGAGGGAATGCGATTGGCCGCCGCCTACCTTAGCCAACCAGGCGGTGATCTGACCGCGTCTTTAGCCGGGCAAAGCGTGGCCAGGCAGGCGGCGTTGCGCCGGGGCATGGCGCAAACCCTCTTGCGCAATATCGTTTTGCCCCGTGACGAGATGCTGAAAGAACGCGGTGAGCTGGCGATCAAAGGGATTGTCGATCTCCTGGCCGCTACAGGCGGCGTCGCTGTCACCACTGCCTGCGCCGAAATGCGGCAACTGCTTGGTCAGTATGGCAAACATAAAGAGCAAATGACCCAACAGTTGGAAGACGCCCTTTTGCGGCAATTGGAGCAGCAGTACACGGCGCGGAGCGTCCAGCCGCCGGCTCGCCTGACGGCGGCCATGCACCCAAAATACAAAGATGAGCTGGCGCGTTTACTGCTCGACCTGAATGATCAGTATGGCCAGGCCATGGATCAGCGTAAAGAGATACTCGCCGGCTTGGCGGCTCGATGATGGTGATCGATTATCAAAGGCGGCTGGCCGCCGTCAGCGACGAGTTGGGCCGTTTGGGCCTTGACGCCCTGCTCGTCGCCAATCCCTATAACCGCCGCTACCTGAGTGGCTTCACGGCTGGCGACCATGGCATTGAAGAATCCTCCGGTCTGCTGCTGGCGACCCGGCGCGGCCAGGCCATGCTGCTCACCGATTTCCGCTACCGCCAGCAGGCCGAAACCGACGCCCCATGGCTGGAAGTAAAAGTGTATGAGCACGGCTTGACAGCAATGCTTGAGGACTTGCTTCCGGCCTTGGCCGCGCGAAACTTGGCCATTGAGGCCGATTACACGCTGCTGAGCCAGTATCAGGAGATGGGTAAAAAACTGGATGAAAAAGGCGTCCACCTCCATCCCACCGAGGGGCTGGTCGGCAAATACCGGCAATGCAAGGACGAGGCTGAGTTGGAGTTGATCCGTCGGTCGGTGGCCTTGAACGAGCGGGTATTTCAGGACATTTTTGCCGGAATCGCCCCCGGCCAGAGCGAAAGAGACATTGCCCTGGCTCTGGAAACGCGGATGCGGCAACTGGGCGCCGAGGGCGCCAGTTTCCCGACCATCGTCGCCTGCGGCGCCAGCGCCGCCTTGCCGCACGCCGTGCCGGGCGCGGCTTTGGTCGAAGCCAGTCAGCCGATCACCATTGATATGGGTTTGATTTTGGATGGTTATTGCTCGGACATGACCCGTAGCTTCGTCCACGGTCAGGCCGACGCGCGTTATCAGGAAATTCACCGCCTTGTCCGTCGCGCTCAGTTGGCGGGCATTGCCGCATTGAAGGCCGGGATGACCGGCAAAGAGGTTGACGCCGCCGCCCGCCAGGTCATCGCTGATGCTGGCTATGGCGCCTCCTTTGGCCACAGCCTTGGCCACGGCGTCGGTTTGCAGGTTCACGAAGCGCCGCGCTTGTCCAGCCGCGCCGAAACACCGCTGCAAGACGGTATGGTCGTCACCGTTGAGCCGGGCATCTATCTGCCAGGTTGGGGTGGGGTGCGTCTGGAAGTGATGGCCGTGGTTCGTGAAAGTGGCTGCGAAGTGTTGGGCACTGATGCCACCTGGCTCGATATCTGAGGTCGGCCATGCGTTTTATTGTCATTGACGAATTGTCGCCGATGGAGCGGGACAATATCGAGTCCTGGCTGAAGCGAAACCTTATTCCTGGCCCCTTGCCCGGCCTGTTTTGGCTGAAAATTCCCGATGAGCTGCTGGCGGAAGAGCAGAGCAGTCACCCAGCGCATGGCCCGTTCCGTTTGTCGCTGGAATTGGGCCGCGACAGCCTGCGCCTGGAATTGCTCATCCGCAACAGCGCCGCCTTACACTGTTCCTGTACCGCCTACGCCAGCCCCCGCCAGCGCCACTTCGCTCTGGAAACCCTTGACCGTATGCTGGCCGAGGAAATGATCCGGGCCTAGGTAAAGTAAAACCCCCTAATACACGCCGGCAATGCCATGTTGGCGCAGTATGGCATCACAGCATCCGAGGTGATAACAGGTGTGGCGCGTCATGGCGATGAGCGCGTTTTGGTTCGTCATATTCCTGTTCAGAAGTGTGGTTAGGGCGACATGCTTCATTGTCAGGGTGTCAGCGTTCGTCGAGGCGAAAAAACTATCGGCTACCTTGCGCATTTTTACCGCGAAATCTCTTATGGCCGTTTTGCTCATGGGCGTTTTTGCCTCTTCAGAGAGCATGGCCACTTTTTTGCTGTACATGGTCTGCTGTGAGGCCGCCCCCTCAGGCAGGGCATAAATTTCTATGCAGGCAAGGTTGTGAAAAACCTGCTGCCAAAAGGGCCATCCCCCCGCTTTTTTACCCCACAGTTCATCGGGGCAAACCTCAATCTGTTTCTCCACCAAGGCGAAAAAACGCTCGAAGTCAGCCTGGAAACAGGCGATGATCGGATCAGACATGAAATTCCACCTCCGAGTATCTGTAAAATACGGAAAGCGCGAGCAGACGCGGCGGCGGTTGCGCTTCTCCTTTTATCCTGAATTTGCCGCAAGATGAATCCTTATCGCCACGTAATTGTGTTGTAATGCGCGGTTTGTGCTTCGACAAGCTTGCCCGTAAACGGCTTTTCTGCCGCTGCTTGCGCTCATACCTTTACCCCGTACCAACTGCGGGCCGTAAACCAACCGCAAATGGTGATGGCGGCGCCGCCGACGCCCAGCCAGCCCAGGACGGCAATTTTGTCGACCCAGGCCAGTGAAATCAGCCACATGGCCACCGCGCCGGTGATGAAATAGAGGAAAACCATCATCGACGAG
>JAIRRG010000130.1 GCA_031256095.1 Desulfobulbaceae bacterium | reverse complement strand
AATGTATCATTGGTAGAGAAAATAGTTTTGCCGGTTTTCGTCGAAGGCCCGCAGTTCCCTTTGCCATGACGCTTCGAGCTCAAGAACTGGCGCGCCACGTTGCAACCGCTCACGCAGCGAGCGGCGGCCAATCAGCAGATCCATTGGCAGGCGTTCGTATTCATATTCGTAAGGCGGTTGTTTATAGGCGAAATCGTCTTGATGCACAAGCATCACCGCCTGAAGCAAGGTCAGCGTTGTCCGGTAGGGCATGAATTTGCCGGGATTCGTGACATGGATATGAAAACCATGACAGGCTTGCCCGGCCCATTTGCCGGAGGTCGGCTGAAAGGTCACGGGCCGCAAAAAACAGCCAGGCAAAGGCGTTGCCGACACCGTATCCAAAATTGCCGCCTGATCCCACCAGGGGGCGCCACATAGCTCGAACGGCAGTGTCGTGCCGCGCCCCTCGGAAACATTGCTGCCTTCCCACAAAACCTGGCCAGGATAGACCATGGCCGTCTCCGGCGTCGGCATGTTCGGCGACGGGTAAATCCAGGGAATACCACAGTCGCGGAAGAAAAAGTCCCGCCGCCAGCCGTCCATGGCCACCACCTCAAGGTCGCAGCCGATGCCGCCTTCCGTGTTCAGCCAGCGCGCCAATTCGCCAAAGGTCAGGCCATGGCGCATCGGCAAGGCGTACAGGCCAACAAAGGAACGGCAATCGTCATCGAGCAGATTACCCTCAACCGTGGCGCCGCCGATGGGATTGGGGCGGTCGAGGACGAGCACTTTTTTCTTCCGCCAGCGGGCCGCCGCTTGCAGGCAATAGGCCATGGTGTAAAGAAAGGTATAAACGCGCGTGCCAACATCACAAATATCAATTAAAAGCGTATCGAAATGCTGGAACATCTCTTCCGACGGCTGGCGGCTGTCGCCATAGAGGCTGAAAACCGGCAGGCCGGTCAAGGCGTCGCGGCTGTGCGCTGACTCAATCATGTTGTCCTGCTTCTCGGCGGAAAAGCCGTGCTGTGGCGAAAACAGGCAGGTCAGCCGTCCGGGGAAGGTCTTTTGCAGATGCCAGCCAGCGTGATGCAGATCGCTAGCCACTGACGCCTGGTTGGCTAGCAGCGCCCAGCGCCCGGCCGGCGGGGCTATTTGACCGGCCAAAAGCCGTTCAAGTCCAATTTGAATCATGAAAAAATCGTGGGTTAAAATGGCAAATGCGCCGTTGTTGAGTCATACACTGTAGCAGGACGCCGGGCTGGAAGCAAGCCGTGAGGCTGACCGTAAACAGCGGTTCTTGCCAATCCGGCGCAATGGCACTATCGTCCCGTTTGTCGGTTGCCCGCGAAAAATCTTTGGCGGCAACCTCTTTAATTCATTTTGACGGAGGTTTTTGATGTTGAACGAAGTGACGATCAGTAGAGGCATCATTGATGCCTATATGAAAAAGCTTAGCGATGCCCTTGAGCTGGATGTCGCCATTGTCGGCGGCGGCCCTTCCGGCCTGGTGGCCGGTCTTTACCTGGCCAAAGCCGGCAAAAGGGTTGCCATGTTCGATAGGCGTTTGTCGATTGGCGGCGGCGTCTGGGGCGGCGGCATGATGTTTAACGAGGTCGTGGTGCAAGAAGAAGGCAAGGCCGTACTTGACGACCTCGGCTTTTTCTGCCAACTTTTTCAACCTGGTTACTACACCCTTGATTCGGTGTACCTGGCGTCTGGCCTGGTTTACAAGGCGGTTAGCGCCGGGCTGAAAATTTTTAACCTCGTGGCCATGGAGGATGTGGTAATCAAACAGGGCCGCGTTGCTGGCCTGGTCATCAACTGGGGTGCCGTGGAAACCCTAAAGTGGCATGTCGATCCGCTGACCCTGCACGCCTCTTATGTCCTTGACGCTACCGGCCATCCGGCCAACGTCGCCGAGGTGCTGGTGCGCAAAATGGGCGTCAGGCTGGATACGGCCACTGGCGGTATGGTCGGTGAAAAATCAATGGAAGCCGAAACCGGCGAAATCGATACCGTCAACAATTCACGCGAGGTCTACCCCGGCCTGTTTGTCAGCGGCATGGCCGCCAACGCCGTTTGCGGCGGGTACCGCATGGGGCCGGTCTTCGGCGGTATGCTGTTGTCCGGGCAGAAGGTGGCCCGCACGCTGATTGAACGGCTGCAATAAAATCGGTTTGGCGAATGGGGTGCTTGGCCAAACATCCTATTCGCCAAAGAGTCGTCAACGCGCCAGGCGTTTGCCGATGACTTCGGCGAGAAGCGGCGCCAGCGAGTAGATTTCGAGGAAATCGTCGCTATGCCGTCCCGGATAGGAATCGGAGCCGATAACTTTTTTAATTGGTGAAGCCGCGAGTTTTTCCCGCGCCCCCGGCGCCAGCACCAGATGGGTGGCCAGTACCATCACATCTTTGGCCCCGGCTTCCAGGCAGCGCTTGGCGGTCTGGATGATCGAACCGCCGGTGCGAATCATATCATCGCAGATGATCGCTGTTTTCCCGCGGACAACGCTGGAAATTTGACCGACAATCGTCTTGTCGGTATCAATGCGGTCTTTGTCGGCGGCTGTTTGCGGGCAATTGAGAAGCCGCGCCAGCCGCGCCACCCGTTTCGAGAAACCGTAGTCCGGCGACACCAGGACAAAATCGGTCAGACCGCTCGCCTGGATTTTCTCCACAACCAGGTTGTCGGTCCAGATGTGGTCGGTGTGAACGCCGCCGCCATGCGAATGCAGTACCGCCTCGGAATGGAGATCAACGAAGGCGACAAAATCAGGCGTTGTTTGAAAGAGCAGCCGCGTCCGCGTGATCCCTTTCGGGATTTCGTAGGAAAAGGGTTTCGTCCGTTCCATCGTCGAATAGCCCAGGAAAGGGACGACCACAT
>JAIRRG010000065.1 GCA_031256095.1 Desulfobulbaceae bacterium | reverse complement strand
TAGAAGCCGATGACGACAAAGACGGTCAGAGCCTTGATGCAGGTGATGGCGAAGATGTCCCTGTAGGACTGCCGGTGGGTGAGACCGGTGACCGCCAGCACCGTGATCACAGCGCCGTTATGCGGCAAGGTATCGAAGCCGCCGGAAGCCATCGATGCGACGCGGTGCATGACCTCCAGGGGAATACCGTACTGGTTGGCCAGTTCGGCAAAGTGTTGCCCCATGGCGCCCAGAGCCATGCTCAAGCCGCCCGAGGCCGACCCGGTAACCCCAGCGAGGGCGTTGACGGTGATTGCTTCGTTGACCAACGGGTTGGGGATACTCATCAGGCCAGTGGCCGCCACCTTGAAACCGGGCAGCGAGGCGATGACGCCGGCAAAGCCGAATTCCGAAGCGGTGTTGAGGCTGGCCAGCATCGACCCGGCGATGGCGTCCTTGCTGTTCGGGACGAAGCCTTTGACCGCCCGTCCGCCGCCGAAAATGAACACCGAGGCGATGCCCAGGATCAAACCAATGATCAGCGCCCAGATGGCGATATTGGGTTTAACCGCAACGGTCGTGAGCAAGGTGGCCGGATCAATGCCAGCCGCCGGAACCGCTGTGTTGATGAAGCTGACTTTCTCAGGGAACATGTGCGGCAGCGTCCTGGTAAACACCAAGTTGCCGACCCAGGTGATGATCAGGGGCAAGGCCGCGATCAAGGGGTGAACCAATTTGTCATCGGTCATAACGACAGGCTCGTTCAAATGACCGCTACCGTAGCCCTCCCCGGCTGCCTGCGCCTTGCTCCGCCGCCAATCCAGGTAAAGGACGCCGACCACGAATACGAACAGGCCGCCGACAGAGCCGAGCCATGGCGCCGCGAAGCCGGTGGTATGGAAAAAGGTGGTGGGAATGATGTTCTGGATCTGTGGTGTGCCCGGCAAGGCATCCATCGTAAAGGAGAAGGCGCCCAGCGCGATCGCCGCCGGAATCAGCCGTTTTGGGATGTTCACCTGACGAAACATCTCCGCGGCAAACGGATAGACGGCGAAGACGGCGACGAACAACGAGACGCCGCCATAGGTCAGAATGCCTCCGACCAGGACGATCGAAACGATCGTGAATTTCGGGCCGACGACCTTCACCACCGCCGAGGCAATGGATTTGGCGAAGCCCGAGGCTTCCATGAGCTTGCCGAATAGCGCCCCCAACATGAAGATTGGGAAATAAAGTTGGACGAAGAAGACCATCTTGGTCATGAACAGGCTGGTGTAGACTGGCAACACGCTGGCCGGCTCGGTTAGAAAGACAGCGAGCAAGGCGGCGATCGGCGCCATCAGGATGACGCTATGGCCACGGTAGGCCATGAACATCAAGAAGGCGAGGGCGCCGACGATGATGAATAGGTTGACAATGCTCATCTGTAGACCTCGTTCCTAGGAGTGGTGAGTGGTATGGGATTAACCGGCAGTCCAGCCACCGTCGACCGGAATGGCGGCGCCGGTGATGGAGTTGGCTGCTGGCGAGCAGAGGAATTTGGCGACTTCGGCGATAGTGGCCGGCTCGAGGAGTTTCTTGATGCTCGACTTGGCCAGCATGATGTTGGCGATGACCTCGTCCTCGCTGATGCCGTGGGTCTGCGCCTGGGCGGCGATCTGGTTGTCAACCAAAGGTGTACGCACATACGATGGGCAGATCGAGTTGACGGTGATGCCGAGCGGCCCCCCCTCAAGCCCAGTTACCTTGGTCAGTCCCATCAGACCGTGCTTGGCCGAGACGTAGGCCGCCTTAAACTCGGAGGCCACCAGGCCGTGGATCGAGTTGAGATTGATGATCCGTCCCCAGCCGTTGGCCTTCATGGATGGCCACACGTACCGGGTCAGGTAGAACGGGGCCGACAGCATGAGGGCGATGATGAAATCCCAGCGGTCTTCAGGGAACTCGTCAATCGGGGCGACGGTCTGGACGCCGGCGACATTGACGAGGATGTCAACTCGTCCGTGCCTCTCGATGGTGACATTGACCAGGCGTTTGCACTCCTCGCGCTTGCTCAGATTTGCCACGACATAGTCATGGCCCAGCGCGCCCGCCTGTTTGGCGAGGCCAGTCTCGTTGACGTCGGCAAATACCACCTTGGCGCCATCGGCGGCAAAGCTCTGGGCCACTGCCAGGCCAATGCCGCTGGCAGCGCCGGTAACAATAGCTACTTTGTTCTTCAGCATAAAGATCCCTTCCTCGGCAAGGCCCGATGGGCCCCGCACAAACCCCTGCCAGAATGTTTGAGCGAGCGCGGCAAAAGAGCTTCGCTCCATCCCTGCCGTGACCGCAACACCGTATTTTACCTGTCCCACGAACGGGCCGCGGCTATTCGTACTCCTCAGATAGTCGCAGTGTCAACATCGTTTTGCACAGCCGTCAAAGATTGCTTAGACAGGAATATTGATGATCAATCGAAGGGTGAAACTCCGGCAAAATGGACAGCGCGTAACGTTTGTCGCGCCGCTTCCTTAATTCTGTCAGGTGTTGGCAGAATGAGGACAACGCCAGCTCTGGGCGTCGCCACCCGGCTGTTGACGAAAAACCGCCAGTTCGAGTATACTGCCACGATTTTGCGCTGAGGCCGTAAAATCCCGCCCGCCGGTTTTCCATAACCCAGTCTTACCTGCTGGGCGGTGGCCAGCCGTGCGATTTTTCCTCGCCAAATCATACCATTACAGCCAAATGCCGCCGTTTTCGGCCCGGTAAATCAGGCAGCCCGGCATTTCCGGAGGAACACCCATCATGCAAGCCCGCATCGCACTCGAGGACGGCACGGTTTTCCATGGCCGTTCCTTCACCGGCCCCGGTGAGGCCATCGGTGAAATCGTCTTCAATACCTCGATGAGCGGTTATCAGGAGGTGCTGACCGACCCATCCTACACCGGCCAGATCGTCACCATGACCTATCCGCTGATCGGCAACTACGGCGTCAATGACCAGGATATGGAGTCAGAGAGGATCCATCCGGCAGCCTTTCTCGTCAAAGAATACAACGCCCGGCCCTCGAACTTCCGCGCCACCGGCACGCTGGCCGCTTTTCTGCAAAAATATGACGTCCTGGGCATTGAAGGTTTCGATACCCGCGCCCTGGTCAGGCATATCCGCACCAAGGGGGCGATGAGGGGCATCGTCTCGACCCAAGATATGAACCGAGATTCGCTGGTCGAGCGGGCGCGGGCCTGGACAGGTTTGCTCGGCCAGGACATGGTGGCCCGCGTCACCTGCGCGGCGCCCTATGGCTGGGCCTACGACCAACCGGCGGCGGGCAAGAATTTTTCGACCGCCGCCAGCAAAGCAACCAAGCCCCTCAAGGTGGTGGCGTTTGATTTTGGGATCAAATACAACCAGTTGCGGATTTTGAGCGATAAAGGCTGCCTGGTGCAGGTGGTGCCGGCCACCACCGATGCCAAAACGGTTCTCGCCATGAATCCGGATGGCATTTTCCTGTCCAACGGCCCCGGCGACCCGGCGGGCGTCGAAGGCGTAGTCGGGACGATCAGACAGCTTTTGGGCAAAAAACCGGTTTTTGGCATCTGCCTCGGCCACCAGATGCTTGGCCTGGCCTACGGCGGCAGCACCTACAAGCTGAAATTCGGCCATCGCGGCGGCAATCAACCGGTCAAAGACCTGACCACCGGCAAGGTGGAAATCACCTCGCAGAACCACGGCTTCTGCGTCGATATGGATTCGCTTAATCCGGATGCGGTCGAGCTGACCCACATCAATCTCAACGACAACAGTTGCGAGGGCATGCGCCACAAAAAATACCCGGCTTTTTCGGTGCAGTACCATCCGGAGCACGCGCCGGGGCCGCATGACGCCATCTATCTCTTCGACCGCTTCATCAGCATGATGCGCAATTAATCGTCACGAAACACCATGCCCAAACGCACAGACATCAAAAAAATTCTCATCATCGGCTCCGGGCCAATCATTATCAGTCAGGCCTGTGAGTTTGACTATTCCGGCGCCCAGGCGGTCAAGGCCCTGAAGGAAGAGGGCTACGAGGTGGTTTTGATCAACTCCAACCCGGCGACGATCATGACCGACCCGGAGCTGGCCGACAGCACCTATATCGAGCCGATCACGCCAGAGATGGTGGTCAAGATTATCGAAAAGGAGCGCCCGGACGCCATCCTGCCCACTTTGGGCGGCCAGACGGCCCTAAATACCGCGATCAAGGTGGCCGAGACCGGCGTTCTCGAAAAATACGGCGTCGAGATGCTGGCCGCCAACATCCAGGTGATCAGAAAGGCGGAAGGGCGTGAGGAATTCCGCGCCGCCATGAAGGCCATCGGCCTCAAGGTGCCGGAATCGGCCATTATTCACACTTTGGACGAGGCAATGGCCGCCGCTGACGGCATCGGTTTTCCGGTCATCGTCCGGCCCAGCTTTACTCTCGGCGGCACAGGCGGCGGTGTCGCCTACAACCGCCAGGAATTGGAAACCCTATGCGCCGCCGGTCTTGATTTGTCGATGACCAGCGAAATCATGCTGGAGAAAAGCCTGTTGGGCTGGAAGGAGTTCGAGCTTGAGGTGATGCGCGACAAAAAAGACAATGTCGTCATCATTTGTTCGATAGAAAATATGGACGCCATGGGCGTGCATACCGGCGATTCGATCACCGTTGCTCCGGCCCAGACCCTGACCGACCGCGAATACCAGCAGATGCGCGACGCCGCCATTGCCATCATGCGGGAAATAGGCGTTGAAACCGGCGGCTCCAACGTCCAGTTCGCGGTCAACCCGCAAGACGGCGAGCTGATGGTTATCGAGATGAACCCGCGCGTCTCCCGCTCGTCGGCTCTGGCCTCAAAGGCGACCGGCTTTCCCATCGCCAAAATCGCCGCCAAGCTGGCTGTCGGTTACACCCTCGACGAAATCAAAAACGACATCACGCGCGAGACCTACGCCTCTTTCGAGCCAAGCATCGACTACTGCGTCGTCAAAATTCCGCGCTGGACCTTTGAGAAATTCCCGGCAGCCGATGACGTCCTGACAACATCGATGAAGTCGGTCGGCGAGACCATGGCCATTGGCCGCACCTTCAAGGAAGCCTTCCAGAAAGGGATGCGCTCGCTGGAAACCGGGCGCTTCGGCTTCGGCGGCGATGGCAAGGACGACTTCTCAAATCTGGCGGCGGAAGCCCTTGAACACGGCCTGCGCCAACCGAATTCTAAACGGATGTCTTTCATCTACGAGGCGCTGAAGCGTCGCATGGCGGTCGAAGAGATTTACCATCTCACCGGCATCGACTCATGGTTTCTCAATAACCTGCAACAAATCGTCAAAACCGAAGGCGAAATTGCCAGCCGCGGCTTTGCCGGGCTTGACGCCGGATTCCTGCGCCACTGTAAGGAACAGGGCTTTTCAGACCGGCAACTGGCCTTTCTCTGCGAAAAAAGCGAGGATGACATCCGCGCTTTACGCAAACGACAAGGCATCGTCCCGGTTTATAAGCTGGTCGATACCTGCGCCGCCGAATTTGCCTCGTACACGCCCTACTATTACTCCACCTACGAGCAGGAAAACGAGTCGAGCACTTCAGAGCGTAAGAAAATCGTCATCCTCGGCGGCGGCCCGAACCGCATCGGTCAGGGCATCGAGTTTGACTACTGCTGCGTGCACGCGGCCTTTGCCCTGCGCGAGATCGGCATCGAGTCGATCATGGTCAACTCAAACCCGGAGACGGTGTCAACCGACTACGACACCTCGGACAAACTCTACTTCGAGCCGCTGACGCGAGAAGATGTCCTGAACATTGTTGACCAGGAAAAACCCGATGGCGTCATTGTCCAGTTCGGCGGCCAGACGCCTCTGAACCTGGCCGTGCCGCTCTCGAAAATGGGCGTGCCGATTGTCGGCACCCAGCCCGACGCCATCGACCGCGCTGAAGACCGCGAGCGTTTCCAGCACATGCTGCAGAAACTCGGCCTGCGTCAGCCGGACAACGCCACAGCCATGACCCTGAACGAGGCGCTGGCGGCGGCAAACCGCATCGGTTACCCGGTGGTGGTACGGCCATCTTATGTGCTTGGCGGGCGCGACATGCGCATCGTTTACAGCGATGGCGGCATCGGCGACTTCATGCGGGCGGTTGGCGGCGCCGCTCTTGAACATCCGGTTCTCATTGATAAATTTTTGCAGGATGCCATTGAGGTCGATGTTGATGCCATCTGCGACGGCAGGCGGGCGGTCATTGGCGGCATCATGGAGCATATCGAAGAGGCTGGCATCCACTCCGGCGATTCCTGCTGCGTACTGCCGCCGCACAGCCTGACGCCATCAATGCGCGAAGAGATCAGCCAGGCAACCAAAGCCATGGCCAAGGAGCTGGAGGTCGTCGGCCTGATGAATGTCCAGTTTGCCGTCAAAGACCAAGTGCTTTACGTGCTGGAAGTCAACCCCAGGGCGTCGCGCACCGTGCCATTTGTCAGCAAGGCAACGGGCGTGCCGCTGGCCAAGCTGGCCACCAAGGTCATGCTCGGCATGAGCCTCGACCAGTTGGGTTTGATGACCGAGAGCAAGGTCAGCCATTGGGCGGTGAAAGAGGCGGTCTTCCCCTTTGACCGTTTTCCGAAGGTTGATACCCTGCTCGGCCCGGAGATGAAATCGACGGGCGAAGTCATGGGCATCGACAGCAATTTGGGGCTGGCGATTGCCAAAGCGCAACTGGCCGCCGGCGCCACGCTGCCGCAGTCCGGCACCGTGTTCATCAGTGTCCGCGATTCCGATAAGAAAAATATGGTGCCGGTGGCCAAAGAACTGGTGGATATGGGCTATGCCCTTATCGCCACCAAAGGCACCGCCGCCTGGCTGCGGGAATACGGCGTCGCCTGCCAGCGCGTGAATAAAATTTCCGAGGGCAGGCCGCATATCCATGACCGTATCCTCAACCACGAGGTGGCATGGCTGATCAATACCTCCCTGGGCAAGCGCACCACCGATGATTCCTACACCATCCGCCGCGCCGCCCTCGAACTGCATCTCCCCTATACCACCACCATCACCGGGGCCGCCGCCGTCGCCAAGGCCCTGCGCGAATTGCGCCAGCGCCCGTTAGGCGTCCAGCCGGTGCAACATTTTACCCGCCACGGCAAAGGCTAAGCAATTCTAGGCAACTTTTAAGCCGCCATAGTCTTTCTTATCATTTCCCGCGCCATACCTGTGGAAATTAGAGTATTTAGAATGTCAGGATGCGACTTCTTTTGCTCGCCCAAGAAAACGGCGCCCCACGGGAGTGTCGGCTTGCCGCCAGGCGGCTACGCCGATGCCCTCGCCGCTCGCCAGCGCCGGGCGGCGGGCGAAACTCGCGCTGGGCGCTCAGACAAGCGCCCGCCGTACTCCCGCCGCTTGCGGCGCGGCTCGGCGCTCCCGAATGGGGCTTTTATCCGAAGGCTTCTCTGATTTTGCGATACGAGGAGATCCGATTCGCCCTTTATCCGCTACCGGCATCTATACG
>JAIRRG010000183.1 GCA_031256095.1 Desulfobulbaceae bacterium | reverse complement strand
TGAATTCAAAATCCTCAGCCCGGATGGTCAGGATATTTTTTTTCAGTTCTTCTCGTGTCAGCATATCTTTCCCATGGGAATCAATGTCGCGCTTGTTGATTTGCTGTCAATCAGGGGCGAACTGCCGAGGCAATCCAGATTGTTCTGAATTACTTCGTTCTTTCATTCCTGGCAATGACTTTGAAAGATCATGACCAAAATATCAAGAAGCCTTTAAAGCTTCAAGAAAGCCATGGCCACCCCATACCTTTTACGTTATCCATCACAGCGTCTTGAACCGCATAAAAAACCACGATAATATGGAAAATCTACTCTACAAGCCATGGATATGTGACCTGAATTACGATGTTGAATGGTAATTTCGTTTGCAAAACAAAAAATTTAGCTCAACACCTCCCTGCTATGACTTGGCTGTATAATTTCTTCGTAACCCTATCGGCTTGGGCCTATTTCACCATTGGCTTCGTCTGCCTGCACGCCCCAGCCTATCTGGTGGCTTTAATCCACCATGACGGCCAAGCCCGTTTCCAGCGCTATAATAGGAGGTTTTTTCAGAATTTTTTTTCGCTGCTGGCCGCCCTGTGCCCAGCCACTTCCTGGAATGTCGATGAGCGCGTCAGCGCTATCGAAAACGCGGTGGTGCTGTGCAACCACCAGTCCTATCTTGACCCGCTGCTGCTGATTTCACTTTTGCCGCGCAGCATCACCGTGGTCAAACCTGTCTTTTTTTCCGTGCCAATTTTCGCCGCCTTACTGAGAAAAACAGGATACTTTCCGGCTACGGCCAGCGGCAGGTACGGCTGCTTGACGCTGGCCGCCCTGGAAACGCTGCCCGGATTTTTCGCGGCGGGCGGCTCGCTGTTCATCTTCCCAGAGGGCACCCGCAACCGCGCTGGCGACGGGCTCAAACCATTGCAAGAGGGGGCGCTGAAACTGGCGCTGCATACGGCCAGGCCGATTGCTGTCCTTGGCCTCTCTGGTACCGGCCAACTCTTTCCGCCCGGTAAATTTCTGTTCAACGCCAAAGCGGAAAACCGTATCAGCTTGAAATTGCTGACCACAATCGAAGCTGGTGCGTGCGGTAACGCCAGCGAATTGCGGGCGCGGCTGGAAATGATTTTTACCCAGCGGGCCTGAACTGAGGCTAATTTCTGCAAAAATCACGTTAAAACGCCTAGCAAAACCGATGCCACGCCACCCGAAAATGTTTGGCGCAGGCTGTTTCGGCTCCTTTTGTTACCGACGCTTGCACACGAAATAATTTGAGATAATAAAAGCTTGCCGTTTACTTCCCTACCCGGCTGGTAATTCTCGGCGTCAGCGACAATTCCAGCTTTTGCGGCAAGGCGCGGACATCGGCGACCGTGGTGGCGATGGCGATGGTTTTGCCGCCGACCTCGGCGGTAAATGGTTGGATGCTTCGCATACTGACCGGGAATTCCTGGTTATTAAAGAGATCAACCAAGCCGCGCCCAACCTCATTGCCTTCAACCCGTTGCGCCTGATCAATGATGGGCTTGATATACAAAATCTGCCGTTTGGCATCACAACACCGTTCGGCCAGCACCTCCGCGGCCAGCGCCGCCTCGCCCACCTTCATCCTCAGCTGTTGCCCGGCCAGCTCGGTGACCACTTCCAGATTGCTGCCGGCCAGATCGAGCCGCGCCTGCACATGGTTATTGCCCAGCCGCAGATTGCGAATAGCGCGTACGGTGATCGTCCCTCGGATCATTTTCGAGGCCGAATTGAAGGAAAAAGGCGTCACCGCCGCCAGGGCCTGAGCGAGGGCACTTTCCGGCAGACTGAGGACAATGTTTTGTTCTATCTTCGGATCAGGCTTCTGGGTGGGCGGCGCGGCAAAAGCGGGCGTAACGAGTGCCGCCGCAACAAACAATCCGACACTGAGAACAACAAAAATCAATCGTTTCATGCTCCAGTCTCCATGGATAAAATAATTGCCGCCGCCCGGCGTTGGCCCCAGCGGCGAGTGAGCAAACAGCAGAGCGACAAGGCGGTGAACCCCGGCGTATTTACCAAGTTGGGCCGATTGTTCATGCGCGGCGGCGAGAAAGCCGTTATCCTCATGATATACTGACTGGAAGCCAGCGGCGTCAACAAATGAACACCGTCCACCCATTTTAATCCGGCAAGTAGCCAACAGCGGATGGACCGCGCGATGAGAGAAAATATTCGGCGCCGAAGAATCACGGGAAAAAGACAAGATATGGTCAAGACGCACCGTAAAAGCCAGAAAATGTCAAGGCTCCACCAGAGCTCTTTCGCCTTTTTGGCACCAACGGCTGGCCTGACAGCGGCCCGGTGGAGGAACAGCCAATGGTGACAAATCATGTGACTATAGCCGTCGCCGCCGATTGTCTTGTCGAAAATATCAGCCGCGAACTGGAAGAGGCCCTGAAAAAGCGTCTAACCATCGACAATCCCGAATACCTGGCCGCGAAAAAGTATGGCCGCTGGATTGGCAAGAAGCTGAAACCACAGTTGCGATACTACGAATCGGTGCCGCGCGGCCTGCGTTTTCCCCGGGGATTCGCCAATGAGGCGGTGTTGCTCTGTCGTGAAATCATGGGCGCCAGTCCAGAAATCATTGACCGCCGCCGCCTACTTGCCGAAATCACCTTCGACTTCCATGGCGTTTTGCGGCCTTATCAGCGCCAGGCCGTGGCCGCCATCAGCCAACACTCCTTCGGCGTCCTGGAAGCGGGTACCGGCAGCGGCAAAACCGTAATGGCCCTGGCCACCATTGCCCTACGGCGGCAACCGGCTTTGGTCATCGTCCACACCAAAGAGCTGCTCTACCAATGGCGGCAACGGGCCGAAGAATATCTGCGCTGTCCGGTCGGCGTTCTCGGCGACGGCAAGGCCGACATCCAGCCGCTCACCATCGCCATCGTCAACAGCGCCAGGAAGCGGGTGGCCGAACTGGCGCCACTTTTCGGCCATCTGGTGGTCGATGAATGCCACCGGGTCCCGGCCTCATTGTTCACCGACGTCGTCTCGGCCTTTGACTGCTATTATCAGCTTGGATTATCAGCGACCGCCTTTCGCCGCGACAGCGGCATGACGCGGCTCATCTACTTTTTCATGGGCGATCGTGTCCACAAGGTCGATCAGGAAGAACTGGCGGCCAGCGGTGCCATAGTCCGCCCGGAGCTGATCCGCCGCGCCACCGCCTTCACCTTCAACTACCAGGGCGAGTATCAGGAGATGATCAAAGCCCTGGTCATCCACGAGGGCCGCAACCGGCAAATCCTCGACGATATCCTGTGGGAGACGTCGCGGTCAGGCGCCGGCATTGCCCTGGTCGTCTCGGATCGCGTCAGCCACTGTCAGTTGTTCACGGAACGTCTGGCCGCCCATGGCCTGCGGGTGGCCCTGCTCACGGGCCAGCAGACGCCAGAACAGCGAGCGGCGGTGGTCGCCCAGGTGCGCGACGGCCAATTGCAGGTTTTGGTCGCCACCATTCAACTGATCGGCGAAGGCTTCGACTGTCCCGGCCTGACCAGCCTGTTCCTGACCACGCCAATTACCTTCGAGGGCCGCCTGTTACAGATCATTGGCCGCATCATGCGGCCAGCGGCGGGCAAACAGGCGCGAGTCTTCGACTATGTCGATGAGGCGGTGCCAGCCCTGAGGCGTTCAGCCCGAAACCGTCGCCAGGTGCTCGAAGACATGTGAAAACAGCGACCAGCTTACAAGTCATCGTTTTCACAAGTATTACATAGGAAACGACGGTGGAAAATCCTGAAAAATTGTTTTCTCCGCAAGAGTGGCTATAAGATAAAAATATCTCCACAATTGACAAAGTATTCCGGGAAAATGGCCATAGATTACGCCAGGGGAAACGAATTATTCCTAACACCTACCGATGCCTTTAAAAAACTGAAAGAAATAAGGCTCCCTTATGCCCGACATCTATGACTACATGCACTGGCGCGGCGATCTCAGCATCGGCCAGGATGGTTTCAACGAGGTGGATAACCTGATCCTCTCGGCCTTTTCCTATGTACCGCTGGAAGGAATTATTCCTAGCAATTACGGCAGCGGTATTACCATTGGCGAAGCCGCGCGAAAGTTTGCCGAAAACGAGGCGCTGTGGAAACTCCTGCGCATGCGTGAGGACAAACGCCTATTTGCCGAAATCGGCCAGTGTCGGCGCTTTGCCGGGCTTGCTCTCCATGGCCACGTCAATAGAATAAACACGCATGAAGAAAAGCAGTTTTCCGCCGTATCGGTGGAGTTGGGCGACGGCAGCCTCTTTATTTCCTACAGGGGAACGGACAACACCCTGGTCGGCTGGAAGGAAGACTTCAACATGAGTTTTCTGCGCCAAATTCCGGCGCAAGCGGACGCGGTCGCCTATCTGGAAAACATCGCCACTGATTTCCCCGGCCCTTTGCGCCTGGGCGGACACTCAAAAGGCGGAAACCTGGCCGTCTACGCCTCGGCTTTCTGCCCGCCACCCATCCAGGACAGAATCGTGGCGGTATACAACAACGATGGCCCGTGGCTGCAGGCCGACATGGTGAAAAGGCCGGGCTACGCCGCCATACGCGAGAGAATACACGCCCTTATCCCGCAAACCTCAGTCATCGGAATGCTCTTTGAAAACGAAGGGCGTTACACGGTGATCCGCAGCAATCAAAAGGGGCTTTTTCAGCACGACTTCTATTCCTGGGAAGTGATAGGACCGCATTTTGTCAGCCTGGCTTCCATAACCAACAGCAGCACCTTTGTTGATCATACGATCACGTCCTGGCTGGAGGAGTCGGACGAAGAGCAGCGGGCCCTGTTTGTGGACGCACTGTTTCAGATAATCAGCGCCACGGGCGCCACGACATTGCCGGAACTGAAGGAGAAATGGTATCTGAGCACTCCGGCCATGATTAAGTCCTTCATTAACCTAGATAAAGACATGCACAAGGTAATTGGCAGGGCACTCAAGCTGCTCATGCAGGCGGGCCGCAAACATTTGCCGGATATTACCTCATCATTACGGTCCGGCGCCGCAGTTAAGGATGACGCATTCAAGTGACCACAGCAGACCAGAGCAACCGGCCTTGTGGCCAAGAGCGAGCACATTCTCAGCCCACCTCGAACAGCGGCGTCGGCTGATCCTGGCTGGCGGCTAAGAGGCAACCATCCCAATCGCCAAGCGCCCGCCGCGCTGCCGCCAGCGCCAGTTGCGGTGCATTGTTGGTCTCACTCAAATGGGCCGCAACCACGTGGCGCAGGCGGTCGTGGATCAGTTCGCCCAGCAGTTCTCCAGCCTGGGCATTGGCGAGATGCCCGCGCCGCGAGCGAATCCGCTGCTGCAGTTCCAAGGGATAGGGTCCGTTTTTCAGCATGTCAGGATCGTGGTTGAACTCAAGCACCATCGCCTGGCAGCCAGTCAGGCGGGCGCGGATCAGATTGGTGGTACAGCCAGTATCGGTGCAACAAGCAAGGCGGCGGTCGCCATCGCTGATGACGAAACCGACCGGATCGCTGGCATCATGGGAAATGGCAAAGGAATGCAAATTGAAAGGGCCGATCTCCAGGCGGTCGCCACTGGCAAATTCATGCCAGGCGTGTAACCGCCCCATCTTCGCCTCACCACCCAGTGCCGTGCCGCGGTTGGCATAAACCGGGATTGACAAACGCCGCGACAACACGCCAACCCCAACAATATGATCGCTATGTTCGTGAGTGAGAATAATGGCGGCCACCTGCTCCGGATGGCGGTCAATCAGGGCCAGGCGGCGCGTAATTTCCTTGCCGCTAAGACCGGCGTCGATGAGAATGGCGACACCACCGCTTTCCACATACAGGCAGTTGCCCTTACTGCCGCTGCCCAAGACAGCGCCCCGCATCAGAATCTGCCGGTGTGGCCGAAACCAC